>NZ_FOOK01000015.1 GCF_900113175.1 Planifilum fulgidum
TGACCCGGATTTCCTCAATGAGGCGTCTTTCCGAACGAATTCCGTACAAATAACCGATCAAAAGCATTTTGAACAGCATGACCGGATCGATGCAAGGACGCCCATTATCTTGACAATACAAGGGGCGGCATTTTTCCGCGATAAACGAAAAGTCGATGGTTTCATTGATTTTTCTAAGCAAGTGATCTTGGGGAACAAGGTCTTCTATGTTGACTGTTTCGGGTTGAAATTCCCTGGATGGGTTCGTCCTGAACATATAAAAACCTTCCTTCGGAATTGTTTTATTCCGAATTCAACAAAAAAGGCTGTTGACCCTTCTTTGTCAACAGCCTCGCCCGCTTTCGTAGCGGGCCTTTTTTCGGGGCGGGAGGGTCAGACGGTCACTTCCTCCTTGTCGTTCAGGATCTGGCGGAGGACCGTCTGCAGAATGCCGCCGTTCCGGTAGTATTCGATGTCCACTTGGCTGTCGAGGCGGAGAATGGTGTCAAATTCGACGGTGGAACCGTCCTTCTTGGTGGCGCGCACCTTGATCCGCTGTCCGGGCTGGATTTCATCGTGGAGGCCGAGGATGTCAAAGGTTTCTTCGCCGGTCAGGCCGAGGGACTTCCAGCTGTGGCCGTCGGCGAACTGCAGGGGCAGGACGCCCATTCCCACCAGGTTGCTCCGGTGGATCCGCTCGAAGCTCTCGGCGATGACCGCCTTGACGCCGAGGAGGTTGGTTCCTTTGGCCGCCCAGTCGCGGGAGCTTCCGGTTCCGTATTCTTTTCCGGCAAGGACGACGAGGGGCGTATTCTCTTTCTGATACCTCATCGCCGCGTCGTAGATGGTCATCGTTTCACCGGTGGGCACATACTTGGTGTACCCGCCTTCCACGCCGGGAACCATCGCGTTGCGGATGCGGATGTTGGCAAAGGTGCCGCGGGTCATGACGCGGTCGTTTCCGCGCCGGGAACCGTAGGAGTTGAAATCCTTCGGCGCAACACCTTTTTCCTGCAGGTATTTGCCGGCGGGGCTGTCCGGCGCGATGCTTCCGGCCGGGGAGATGTGGTCCGTGGTGACGGAATCGCCCAGCAGAGCCAGTGCCCGCGCGCCGCGGATCTCCTTGATCGGCTCCACTTCCGCCGACAGGTTGACGAAGAAGGGCGGCTCCTGGATGTAGGTGGAATTTTCGTCCCAGTCGTACAGGTCCCCCTTCGGCGTGGGCATGTTGTTCCAGCGCTCGTTGGCGTCGAAGACGCGGGCGTATTGCCTCCGGAATTGATCCGGGTTCATCGCTTCCTTCATCACCTGGATGATTTCCTCGGCGGAGGGCCAGATGTCCTTCAGATAGACGGGCTGGCCGTCGGAGCCGGTGCCGATCGGTTCTTTCTCCAGGTCGATGTCCACCGTGCCGGCCAGGGCGTAAACGATCACCAGCGGCGGGGAAGCCAGGTAGTTGGCCTTCACCAGCGGGTGGATCCGTCCTTCGAAGTTGCGGTTTCCGCTCAACACCGAAGCGACGGTGAGATCGTTCTCCTCAATGGCCTTGGACACATCCTCCGGCAAGGGACCGCTGTTTCCGATACAGGTGGCGCATCCGTATCCGGCCACGGTGAAGCCCAGTTTCCCAAGGGGTTCGGACAGACCGGCGGCCTCCAGGTATTCGGTGACCACCTTGGAACCGGGGGTCAGGCTGGTCTTGACGTAGGGCGGAACGGACAGGCCTTTTTCCACCGCTTTTTTGGCGACGAGACCGGCGCCCAGCATCACGCTCGGGTTGGAGGTGTTGGTGCAGCTGGTGATCGCCGCGATGACGACGGAACCGTTCTTCAATTCGTAGGAAGTGCCGTCCGCCCGCTGGACGCTCACGGATTTGGCCGCTTCCTCCTCGGACAGCCCGAATCCGCCCTGGTCGATGGGCTTTCTCAGGGTGTCGTTCCAGGCTTTCTTCATGTCTTTGAGTTCGATCCGGTCCTGGGGACGACGCGGTCCGGCCAGGCTGGGAACGACCGTCGAAAGATCCAGTTCGATGGTGTCGCTGAAGACCGGGTCCGGCGTATCATCGGTCCGGAACATGCCTTGGGCTTTGTAGTAGGCTTCCACCAGCCGGATGAGGGATTCGTCCCGTCCCGTCAGGCGCAGGTAATTGAGGGTTTCCTCATCCACGGGGAAGAAGCCCATGGTGGCGCCGTATTCGGGAGCCATGTTGGCCACGGTCGCCCGGTCCGCCAGGCTCATGTGCTTCAATCCGGGACCGTAGAACTCGACAAATTTCCCGACCACGCCCTTTTTGCGGAGCATTTCCGTGACGGTGAGCGCCAGGTCGGTGGCCGTCGCTCCGTCGGGGAGTTGACCGGTCAGTTTGAATCCGACCACTTCCGGCATCACGAAGTAGAGGGGTTGGCCCAGCATGCCGGCTTCCGCCTCAATGCCCCCGACACCCCAGCCGACGACGCCCAGACCGTTGATCATCGTCGTGTGGGAGTCGGTGCCCACCAGCGAATCCGGGAAGACCTGGGTTTCGCCGTTTTGCTCCTTGGTCATGGCCACCTTGGCCAGGTATTCCAGGTTGACTTGGTGGATGATCCCCGTCGCGGGCGGAACAACCCGGAAGTTGTCGAAGGCTTCCTGGGCCCAGCGGAGCAGGCGGTAACGCTCCTCGTTCCGTTCAAATTCCACGTTCATGTTGTATTCCAGGGCATCCGGCGTGCCAAACCGGTCCACCATCACCGAGTGGTCGATGACGAGATCCACGGGAACCAGGGGATTGATCCGCTTCGGATCGCCGCCGACCCGGGCCATCGCGGAGCGGAGAGCGGCGAGGTCCACCACCGCCGGGACACCGGTGAAGTCCTGAAGGACGATCCGCGCCGGTTTGAAGGGAACTTCCTTCTTGACCCGCTCGTCCGCCCAACGGGCCAGCATGCGGACATGTTCGGCCGTGATCGCTTTGCCGTCATACTGCCGAACCGCCGCTTCCAGGAGCACCTTGATGGAGAAGGGGAGGCGGGAGATGTTTCCGAGCCCCTGCTCTTCCAGCCCTTGAAGGCGCCAGTATACATAGGTGCGGCCATCCACTTCCAGGGTGGAGCGGATGTTGAACCAATCGTCTCGGTTTGCCATGGGGCTTACCTCCTTTGTCGGTGATTGCAAGAAAACAAAAGGAAAGGGAACCGTTCGTTCCGCTGTATGAAACAAAGTTTCTTTTTTCGATACCCATTATACAACGGATTGCCGCCGTTGTATAGCCTTATTTTTATCAAAAACCCCTCTTATGATTGACGGGGAACGTGTTATAATGAAAATTAAAATGAATTTCAACCAGTGAAACCGGAGGATACTCCTTGATGGAAGATAAGAAATTTACCGTCCGCGCCGCTGAACGGGCATTGGACATCCTGCTCTGCTTTGTGGAAAAGAGCGAATGGAGCCTGACGGAAATCGCCCAGCACACGGGTCTGAACAAAAGCACCGTGTATCGGCTCCTGGTCACGTTGGAGGGAAAGGGTTTCCTCCGGCGCAATCCGGATACGGAGAGATACCGTCTGGGCTTTCGCATTTGGGAGCTGTCCGCCAACCTGAGCCAGTCCGATGATCCGGCCGTGCTGTTTTTGCCGGAAATGGAGCGGCTGCGGGATGAACTGGAGGAGACGGTCAGCCTTTACATCCGGGACGGGATGGAGCGGGTCCGCATCCAGGCGGTGGAAAGCCGCCAGACCATCCGGCGCGTGGCGCCCATCGGCGCCCGGATGCCCCTGGCGGTCGGCGCTTCCAGCAAAGTGCTGGTGGCCTACGCCTCCCCGGAGACGCGGGAGGCCATTCTGAACGATCCTTCCTGGCCGGAATCCGTCGATCGGGAGCAATACCGCAGGCAGTTGGAGGAGATTCGGCGCAAGGGATACGCCACCAGCATGGAAGAGAGGGAAGCGGGCGCTTCGGCCGTGGCGGCGCCCGTTCTCAACCGTTCGGGTGAAATCATCGCCGCCCTGGCCGTATCCGGGCCCGTGGGCCGCCTGACCCAGGAAAAGATGGAATCTTTCGCCCCGCGGATCATGGAGGCGGCCAGGCGAATGGGCAAGATGGTAAAGGGCGGCGCAACCGCCCGGTGAGGGCGGAAAGTCCGGCGGTGTTCTCCGCCGGGCAGATCCGTGGGTCATGCGTCAATCGGAACAAGCTTCCGGTTCATCGGGGTGCATCGCTTCAATCTTCCGCCGGGAAGGGTTGCGGTGCGCCCTTTTGGTTTTGCGGGGGATGTTTCCGCGATCCGGGGAGCGGTGCGGAGGGCGGGCACGGACTCGCCGACGGGAGAAAGCAAAAAAAGCGGCGTCCGCTCGGGACCGCCGCACAATAGGGGGTCGTTTCAGGAATGGCAAGGCCTGAAAGAGGTCCGGGTCATGCGTAACAGCATTCAATCCGCAGACGGATCCATTGATCGTTGCAGCAATCGTTCTGGATTTGCTCCTTGGAATGTTGGATTTCCGAACCGCATTCAGGACACGTTCGGGCATCCGCAGCCGGTTCCGTTTTTGGGACCGTCATTTTTAGACCTCCTCGCCGGGGATGATTCTATTATAATATAACAATACCTGATTGTTAACATCTGTATTATAACAAAATTTGCCGACCGTACGCCATTACCCCAGGTCGGGGCCAAGTGGATCCCGATTAATATTTTGGATAGAATGAAAAGAAAAAGGAGGGTTGTCGATGGTCCAGGATTTCTATTTTCAACAGATGCAGATGATGGTCCAACCGATGCGGGATGAACTTACGCGCGTCGGTTTTAAGGAACTGCGCACACCGGAGGAAGTGGTGGAAGCCCTGGAGGGCGAAGGAAAAAAAGGGACCACGCTGATTGTGGTCAATTCCGTCTGCGGCTGTGCGGCGGGGCTGGCCAGGCCGGCGGTGGCCAAAGCGCTCAATCACGACAGAAAACCGGATCATCTGTACACGGTTTTCGCCGGACAGGACAGGGAAGCCACCGCCAAAGCCAGGGAATATTTTGAAGGAGAACCTCCCTCCTCACCCTCCTTTGCGCTGATGAAGGATGGGAAACTGGTCCACATGATCCACCGGCACCAGATCGAAAACCGGGGAGTGGATGAGATCGCCGCCGACCTGACGGCCGCCTTTGACAAGTACTGCGGCTGATGGGTGCGCCTCCCTCCCGGCCGGGAAAGGGGGGCGTTTGTTTTGACCGGCATTGTCAAAAGGTTGTTCCTTGTTTGACCGATTATGGTTGCCTCCGGGATGTTCGTTCCGAAGGGAGGCATATAACCGGTGGAAATGGTGCTTTTCTTTTGCGTGGCGGCCCTTTTCGTCTCACTGATCGCGATATCGATCATCGCCTTGCGGCGGGGCGTCTGGTGGAAAAACCACTCCTGGGAGCTTCCGGAGCTGGGAATCCAGCTTCACGGGCATCCAGTGGACCGGGATCTGAGGGAAATGATCCGGCGCTTGGAGCGGGCGCTGCCGGAGGAGTACAGTGAGCGGGTGAAGCGCCGCATCATGGAAAAATCGAGGGTCGGGGAGACGGAGTGGAGAAACCGCTGGTTTGAATTGAAGCGGTTTTTTGTGCTGACGTCGATTCTGAAGCGGGTTCCCATGTACAGCCGGGACGTGGACAGCGTGTGGCACGAGATGCTTCTTTTCACCCGGGATTACGAGCGTTTTTCCAATGAATTTCTCGGGACATATCTGCACCACGATCCCCACGATCAACCCGTTTTTGATCCGCTGGAAAGGGCCTGGTTCGACTGGACCTACACCCTTTTTTTCCGTCCGACGCTCTACAGCAGGTATGTCTGGGGTTCTTTTTTCCGCCATCCCATGCCCCCCGAGCTCCTGAGGGAATTTGAGACGTCTTCGGAGGATCAACTCTTGGAGCGTTATTTCAACCGGGAGAGCGCCCGCCGTTTTGAAGAAGCAAAGCGGCTTTGCCGTTTTGTCATCGGCACCGTTCGCCGCGCCATCGGCGAGGCCAGGAAGTACGCGGAGCGGTATGGCCGGGATGTAACGGGCCTTCGTTCCCACTTGTTTTCCCTTAAGAGCCGGGAGATGGAGCCGGCCGTGTGGATGCTCGGTGCGCTGGCTTACCTGTCGCTGTATCATGCCGAAAACTTTTTGGCGGCGAAAAAGAAATTGCTGGGGCGTGTTGCAGATTCCGGCTCCTCCGGCGCGGGCGCCGGATATGTAACCTCTCCCGGCTTCACCGAAGGAGTGTGGGACGACTTGGGCTGCGATTCCGATTCGGGCGGTGGAGACGGCGGCAGCAGCTGCGGCGGCGCCGGCTGCGGAGGGGGGAGCTAAGCGGCGGATCGTGATATGGGCGGCGGCGATGGCGAACCGGTCCATGCCGCGTGGCTTGGCACCCCTTTTTCCCCGCGACGGGCCCAGCTTGTGGACGATCGGATTTCCCTTTCGGTTTTATCGTTGCCTGCGAAAAAGAATCAGACATCGCAAAGGAGGAAAATGGGCGATGACTCAGACGCTGAAGGATCTGATTCAGCAATCCAAGGGGAAAGCGAGTGACGAGCGGTTTGTTCTGCAGAACGGCAAAATGCTTAAAGTGCGCGTCACCGATCACATCTATTGCCGGGCGGGGAGCATGATCGCCTACAAAGGAGACATCAAATTTGAGAGAACCTCGGGCGGGATCGGCAAGTGGCTGAAAAAGACGGTGACGGGAGAGGGAATTCCCCTCATGAGGGCTTCCGGCAGCGGAGAACTATACCTGGCCCACAAGGCGTCGGACATCACCGTTTTGCGCCTCAATGCGGAAACGGTGTTTGTGGAGGGGCGGCATCTTCTCGCCTTTGAGAATACGGTGGACTGGGATGTCACGGTGATCCGGGGGGCGGGGATGACCTCCGGAGGGCTGTTCACTTGCCGATTGACGGGGACGGGCTTTGTCGCCATCACGTCACACGGGCCCGTGGCCGTTCTCGAGGCGCCCGTTTCGGTGGACCCCGACTCCCTGATCGGCTGGACGGATGGTCTCGTGCCGCAGGTGAAGACGGATGTCAATCTGAAGACGCTGCTGGGACGCTCCTCGGGCGAAACGTTCCAGCTCCATTTTGACGGATACGGCAAAGTCCTGATTCAGCCTGACGAGCCGGTGATGAAGGAGTGAGCCGCCCAAGGCGGCGGGAGAAGGCGGTGGTTCGCCGCCCCGTGGGGGCGGCGGTCGTTGGCGGCGAGACGGACCGATATGCCGTCCCTGTTCCGGTCAGGATGCTGAATCCGCCGTTTTCCCAAAGAAGTGGGTCAAGGCTTCCGGAAGATCCTTCTGCCACAGCCCCCAGGTGTGCTTTCCTTCCTTCTCCACGTATCGCAGGGAGGCTCCCTTTTCCCGCAGCGCCCGGGAAACTTCCCGGTTCCGGGCCAACAGGTCCAGATTGCCGACATGGGTGGGAACCGCATACTCTTCCAGCCCGATCATTTGATACACTTCCAGATCCGCCAGCGTGGGGGCCTGGCGGATCCGGTCCAGGGTCGCTTTGAAAAAGGCGCCGGACTGGGACAGGACCCGGCGGAAGCGGTCGGGAAAATCGAGGGCCATGTGGAGAGAGACGGTGGCGCCGAGGGAGGAGCCGCCGATCACCCGGCCTCCGGGCTCCTGTCTGGCGGCGAACCGGCTTTCCACCCGGGGCAGAAGCTCGTCGGCGACAAAGCGGCCGTAGGCTTCGAACCGGTCGCCGCCGGGAGCGTATTCCTCGTTTCTCCGCGCTTTATCCACGGGAATCATCACGATGATCGGGGGATGAATCCGGCCTTCGGCGATCAGCTGGTTGGTCTGCGTGGCAATTCTCCCCAAGGTGAGATAGTCGGTTCCGTCCTGCAGATACAGCACCGGGTAGCGGTTTTCGTCGGAATATCCCGGCGGGAGATAGATTTGGAGGAGGCGCGTTTCACCCAGATATTTGCTGGACAGCTCTTCCCGGATGATTGTTCGTTTCAGGTAATCGGACTGCAACGGAATCACCACCCGAAGGATTGGGTTGTAAACCCATTATAGCCGAAAAATCGGGTGGTTTTTCCATTTTTTTGTTTCCTCTCAGGAGGATACGGATTTTTCCAGGGCCGGAACCCGTTTAAGAAACCAGCGGTTGACGGTCAGATACAGGGTCATTCCCGCCGACACCAGAAGGAGCGCCAATCCGATGAAGAGGGGTTTGCCTCCCCAATGGGACAGAATAAAGCTTCCGGTGACGGGCCCCAGAATGTTGGATACGCTGGCGTTCATGTCGAAGATGCCGAAGAATCGGCCGCGGAGCGCCTTGGGCGCCAGGATGGAAACCATTTTTTGCTGGTGTGGGCGGACCAGCACATCCGCGACGGTGTAACAGACCTCCGCGACGATCAAGGCCCAGATAAAGGGCGCCAGCCCGTAAATCAGGGCGAAGAGGGCGAAGGAGACGTACGTGATGAGCAGGATCACCGCGGGATTTGCCGATTCCGTCTTGCGGGTGAGGGGCAGCTGCACGAACACGACCAGGGCCCCCGTGAAGGTTCGCAGAATCCCGTACACCGTGACGTATTCGACGAAGTGTTCCTTCAGGTAGAGCGGGAAGACGGAATAGATCTGGGTATCCAGCAGACTGACGGGAATCGCCAGCGCGGTGAAGGCGATCAGAGGGAGATACACGGAGAAATCCCACCGGGGTGGAGCGGCTTTTTCCCCCGTCGGCCCTCCATCCATATTCTTCTTCGATCTATTATGAGGAAGTGTTTCCGGTATCTTGAAATAAGCGAGCACGCCGAAGAGAAATTGGGCCAGAGCTTGAGATAAAAATAAAAAGGTTGGATCGAAATTGTATACGAACGCACCGAGCGCCGGTCCGATCGCCGCGCCCACGTTCCAACCCATTTCAATCAGTGCGAACGCCTCAGCCCGCCGGTTTTCGGGTACGACGTCGGCCACCTGGGCGTTGGCCGCCGGAAAGAACATGGATTGTCCGAGGGCGTTCAGGGAATAAAGGAGATAAATATGCCAGGCTTTGGTGGCGAAGGCCATGCCGACCATGACGAGGCTTTGGAAAAAGAGAGAGAATAAGATTACCGGTCTTCTGCCGAAGCGGTCGGCGAGGGAACCCACCCACCACTTGCAGGAGAAGCCGACCAGCGCGGGAAAAATGGTGGTTGCGGCGGCGGTTACCATGTCCACGCCCATGTGTTCGTGAAGATAAAGCACCACCAAGGGGAAAAGCATGAAAGAGGTGGTGGAGACCATGATGGATCCCCAGAATCGAACCCAGATCGCCGGATCATACCTTTTCAAGATTTTCTCCAGACGTTGCAAGGAACCACCTCCTGAATATTCAAAATCACATTAAGAAGTATAGCACTTGAAGTGTTTTTCTGCAATATTTCTTTTTTTGATTATACAAGATATTGTTTCCGTTCTTGTTTTTCTTTGGATAAATATTCAGAGAAACGTTTACGGGGTGAAGCGCTTTCACGGGTTGTGCTATACTTTGGTTGAGCACGCCGGCAAATGGCGCCTGTCTGCGAAGGGACGCTCCTTCACCCGGGGCGAACGCGCGCCGGACCGGCAGCCGGACGTTCCGTTCTCTTTCGTTTTGCTTGATCTTTTCTGAGTATCAAATGCGGGGGAGAGTGCACGATGAGCGAAGCGGTCTGGTTTCCTTCGGAGGAAAGTTCGAAAAAGACCCGGATGTATCGATTCATGCAGAAATTGGGGTTTTCCGACTATGATGACTTTTACAAGCGTTCCATCGAGGATGTCGAATGGTTTTGGGAGGAAGTGGTCCGGGATCTGGATTTGCAGTGGATCCGTCCCTACGACCGGGTGATGGACGGATCGAAGGGCGTGCCGTGGACCCGTTGGTTTCCAGGAGGCAAATTCAACGTGGCGCAGAACGCCCTGGACCGTTTCGTCGACGATCCCCAGGCCCGGCATCGCCTGGCGCTGATCTGGGAGGGGGATGACGGGGCCGTCCAAAAATACACGTATCGGGATCTTTGGGCGGCGGTGAACCGGTTCGCCCACGGGCTGAAGCGGCTCGGGGTGGAGCCGGGGGACCGGGTGGCCATCTATTTGCCGATGATCGCCGAAAACGTGATCGCCATGCTGGCGGCGGCCCGGATCGGCGCCATTTTCACCCCCTGCTTCTCGGGTTACGGGGCGGAGGCGGTCGCCACGCGGGTGAGGGATTGTGAGGCGAAAGTGTTGATCACGGCGGACGGTTTCCTGCGCCGGGGGAAAGTGGTCCCGATGAAGGAGGAGGCCGACCGGGCCGCCGATCTGTCTCCCAGCGTGGAGAAGGTGGTGGTGGTTCGTCGCCTGGGCCGGGACATCCCGTGGAATCAGGAGAGGGACGTGGACTGGGGCGATCTGACCTCGGAATGGAAGACGGTGGCGCCCCGGGAAACCGACGCCTCCGATCCGATGATGATCATCTACACTTCCGGAACCACGGGTCGCCCCAAGGGAACGGTGCATGTCCACGCCGGCTTTCCCGTCAAGGCGGTCTTTGATGCGGCCTACGGGATGGATGTGGGTCCGGGGGACATCCTGTTCTGGGTGACGGACATGGGATGGATGATGGGGCCGTGGATGGTGTTCGGCGCCTTGCTTTCGGGAAGCACCATGCTGGTGTTCGAAGGAACCCCCGATCACCCCGGGCCGGATCGCCTCTGGAAGATCGTGGAGAACCACGGGGTGACCCATCTGGGGATCTCCCCCACGGTGGTCCGGGCGCTGATGCGCCACGGGGAAGAACCGGTTCGGCGGCATGACCTCAGTTCCCTGCGCGTTTTCGGCTCCACCGGCGAACCCTGGAATCCCGATCCCTGGCACTGGCTGTTTGAAAAGGTGGGGGGCAAAAAGGTTCCGATTTACAACTATTCGGGCGGAACCGAGATTTCCGGCGGAATCCTGGGGGGGAACCTGCTGCAGCCGATCGCTCCCTGTTCCTTTTCCGGTCCCCTCCCGGGGATGGATGTCGAGGTGTACGACGAAAACGGAAAGCCGGTGCGCGGCGAAGTGGGAGAATTGGTGATCCGACAGCCCTGGGTCGGCATGACGCAGGGATTCTGGAAAGATCCGGAGCGGTATGAACGGACGTATTGGAATCGGTGGCCGGACACCTGGGTGCACGGGGATTGGGTCCGGGTGGACGAGGACGGATTCTGGTATATCACCGGGCGGTCGGACGACACGCTGAAAATTGCCGGAAAGCGGCTGGGGCCCGCGGAAATGGAGTCGATCCTCGTCGATCACCCGGCGGTGCTGGAGTCGGCGGTTGTCGGCGTTCCCGACGAGACCAAGGGAGAGGTGGCGGTCTGTTTCGTCGTCTTGAGGCCGGGGCACGAGCCGACGGAGGCGTTGCACGACGAACTGATCGACATGGTGGGACGCCACATGGGGAAGGCGCTTCGGCCGAAGCAGATTCATTTCGTCGCGGAGCTGCCCAAAACGCGCAACGGCAAAATCCTCCGCCGGGTGATCAAGGCGGCCTATCTGGGACAGGAGGCGGGAGATCTTTCCTCCCTGGAAAACCCGAAGGCGGTGGATACCATCCGCAGCCGCCAATTCAGCTGATGCGGGATCAAAAGAGGCCCGGCGCGCGCCGGGCCTTTGGCGCATACCGCGCCATGTGGGCACTTTTATTTCGGGTTGATCATCACATGAAATGGGGTTCAGTTTGTGGAGGAATTCGTTTCCTTTGAACAAGTCCAAGAACTGACGCGATTGAGTCCAAATGAGAAAAGAGATCGATGTCGACAGATCTTACAACTACCCCCGTCAGAATTGATCAAACTGGCCAGGCAAGCGATGGATTTAAAAGATGAAAATGTCCTGGCATCGCTTGTGAAAATAAGACCTTCAGAGATGAGCGGACTTCAGAAAGAATGGATAAATAAGCAAATATTCTATCCTGGAACCTTATACCGAAAAGCCAGGGCAGAAGTTCGTAATCAACTGCTGCAGCGAATGGAAGATGCTTCTTCCTTGAAGCCTTTGATGGTCAATCACTTGTTACTTTCACTTGCTTGGGTGGGCGATGAAGAAGTTCAGCGGCAGTTTGCCCAATGGAGGGAGAATCCGCCTTCTTGGAGTGAGAAACTATGCGTTCCCCCGGAAAAATACACATATGAAGCGAGCTGGGAGTTGGATGAGAATGGGAAGAGACGAGATCTGGCTTACGAAGAACATATTTACACTGCTAAGTCGGGGCAGGGAAGTGCTTGGTTGGAGGAGAAATGCCAATGTTGCGGTTGGAAATTGGCGGTTTTATTTGATTTGGATCTCTCTGATCGTCGGCTTCATTTTCTCGGGTGGAGGGGTAAACGCCTTCGTATCGCCACTTGCATTCAATGTACCGGATACTCCACGATTTACACGGAAGTGGACGAAAATGGAAATGTAAGTTGGAGCCCTTATAATGTAAAACCGGAATATTGCTATCACGAGCCTGTTGATAATCGTGAAGATTTCGCCACACCATTATTTGTCGTGGGTTCAAGGCAAGAAAGTTGGGAAGAGCTTTATAATGAGGAAAGGTCGAAAATTGGTGGGCTTCCTGCATGGATTCAAGACGCCTATTTTCCTCATTGTCCATGCTGCCGGAAAAGCATGCCGTTTATTGCGCAGCATAAAGATGACAACGCTGAAGGACTGATTTATGTTTATCTGTGTACTTCTTGCCGGATTGTGGCAACCCATTATGATCAAACGTAGATCAGGATTCAACCAATCCAGCCCGCTAATCGGTTCCGTGTGAACAAAGTATCTCCGGTCACTGAGACGGAGTAATGGGAGCGCCCCATGGCTCGACCCGTCCCGCAGGCTTTCGATCCCCAGAACCTTTCGGGTTCCTTTCTCATGAAAAGATTGGAGGCATCCGCCGGGCTTTTTTTGTGGGGGAAAGGCCCCGGTGGCCCCGGGTCGCCCCAAACCGTCTAGCGGTTCTTCTATGCCGGGCGCCGGAGGCATTTCCTTTTGGCCGATGCAAAGGGTCCGTCTTGCCCTCAGCGCATCCCGCGGAAGGGGCGTCCGCTGACCCGGGGTGATCGGCGTCCGTCCGGCGCGCTTTGCGACGTCGGCGGAGAGCATCGCCCCTTCGGGGCCGGGGGACTCGGCTCGTTCCGCCGGAGGAGGTTTGAAAGATTGCCCAGAAAGGGAATGATCCGGTTGGAACGCTGTAAAGGGAAGGATTCCCGCTGATCATCCCAGAAAAGAGAGATATTGGACGGAAAGGGCTTCTTTCCCACACGACAGGAAAGGGGATGGTTATGAGAAGCATCGGCATTGTGCGCAAGGTGGATCATCTCGGCCGCATCGTGCTGCCCAAGGAGCTGCGCGACATGATGAATCTGCGCCCCCACGACGGTGTGGAGATCTTTGTGGACGACAACAAGATCGTACTGAAGAAGTATAATCCCAGTTGCGTATTCTGCGGGTCGATGGAGCAACTGCTCGACTTCCGCGGGAAAATCATCTGCGAGTCCTGTTTGGCGGAAACGCGGCGGTACGCCTTGTGAGCGCCTTCCGCAGCGAATAGGGAAAAACCGGCCTTCATCACGAAGGCTCTTTTTTATTTTAAAGCGTTAAAGCATATTCCTGACAGGAGAAAGAAGTCTCTGATAAAATGAAAATGAAACTTGTTTCAGAAAAATGGTTTCTTTCCGTTATGTATAAATAAAAGCGCTTTCAATCGGAAGGGGGAGTGGGATGTACGTCCGTGTGACTAGGCCGGAGGAGGGGATCGGACAGATACAACTCCATCGACCGGATGTGCTCAACGCTCTCAACCTGCAACTTATGGAGGAGTTGGTGTCGGCGCTTGAGTCGATGGATCGGGATGAGGCGATCCGCTGCATCATCCTCACGGGGGATCGGCGGGCCTTTGCCGCCGGGGCGGATATCGGGGAAATGAGCGATGCCACTGCGGTGGACATGCTGTTGAGGGATCAGTTCGCCACATGGGATCGAATCCGTCACATTTCCAAGCCGATCATCGCCGCGGTCAGCGGATACGCCCTCGGCGGAGGCTGCGAGCTGGCGATGGCCTGTGATCTGATCATCGCCTCCGAGACGGCCAAGTTCGGCCAACCGGAGATCAACATCGGGGTGATGCCCGGAGCGGGGGGAACCCAGCGCCTGACCCGCGCGGTGGGAAAAGCCCGGGCGATGGAAATGGTGCTGACGGGAAATCCCATCAGCGCGGAGGAGGCCCTTGAGGCGGGGCTCATCAACCGGGTGGTTCCCGAAGAACTCCTGCTGGACGAGGCCCTCAAGATGGCCCGGGAAATTGCGGCCAAACCGCCGGTGGCCGTCCGGTTGGCCAAAAAATCCGTTTTGAAGGCGTTGGATACAACCCTTGAAACGGGGCTTGCCTATGAGCAGATGCTGTTTTATTTCCTCTTTGCCACCGAGGATCAGCGCGAGGGGATGAAAGCCTTTTTGGAGAAGCGGAAACCCCGGTTCCGCGGCCGCTAGAGGAGGGAGGAGAAATGGAGGAAACGATCTGCATCACCCGGGAGGAGGGCGTGGCTGTCATCACGCTCAACCGGCCCCAGGTGTACAATGCCTTCAACAATCAAATGAGCCAGGAGCTGCTGAAGGCCCTGCGGGATGTGGCGCGGGATTCCGGCGTGCGCTGCGTCGTCCTGACCGGCGCGGGAAAGGCGTTTTGTTCCGGACAGGACCTGGGGGATCGGAGCGATCCCAACATCGAAAATTTTTCCCTGGGGGACAGCGTCCGCGGGCGGTATAACCCCCTGATTCGGGCGATCGTGGAGATGGAGAAGCCGGTGCTCGGGGCCGTCAACGGGGTGGCCGCCGGCGCCGGATGCAGTCTCGCCCTGGCCTGCGACCTTCGGATCGTGTCCGACCGGGCGCGATTCATCGAAGCCTTCGTCCGGGTCGGCCTGGCTCCGGACAGCGGATCCAGTTATTTTCTTCCGAAGCTCGTCGGATTGGGCCGGGCGATGGAATTGGCCATCACCGGAAGGGAAGTGTCCGCGCAGGAGGCGGTGCAGATCGGATTGGCGAACCGCCTGGTGCCCCACGAGCGGTTTTGGGAGGAAACCCTTGCCTGGGCGCGTCAGCTGGCCGAAGGGCCGACCCGGGCGATCGGCCTGATCAAGCGGGCCCTGTACAAGGGGGCCGATGCCGCCCTGAAAGAGGTGCTGGAATACGAGGCTTACATGCAGGAATTGGCGGGGCGCACCCGGGATTTTCGGGAAGGGGTCTCCGCCTTCATGGAGAAGAGGCGGCCCCGGTTCCAGGGCGAGTGACCGGCGGCGCGGGAGAGTGGCCCGGACACCTGTGGAAGGGGGAAATGAACCCTCTTTCCGCAAGGGGCATATAGTTGAAGTTGACGATTGTCGGCTCGGATCAGTGCCGGAGGAGAAAACTCTTCCGGAACCGTCTTCAGAGGATGGACGAAACTCCAATTTTCAATCATCCTGAGGAAACGGAATGATGGGTATGAAACGGTTTAAAGCGGACTGGCCGATGAAGGAAGCGGTGATGCAGCCGGAGGATCAAAGGCATTCGGAATCCGCCGGCGGGGACATCTTTGAAAAGATGGATAAGTACGGACACGAGCAGGTGATCTTCTGCCGTCACCGGGGATCCGGGTTGAAGGCGATCATCGCCATCCACGACACGACGATGGGATCCGCCCTCGGGGGATGCCGGATGGCTCCCTACGGATCCACGGAGGAGGCGCTGGAGGATGTGCTGCGCCTTTCCCGGGGCATGACGTACAAGTGCGGGGCGGCCGACGTGGACTTCGGCGGAGGAAAAGCGGTGATCATCGGGGATCCGAAGCGGGACAAAAGCCCGGAACTGTTCCGGGCGTTCGGCCGGTTTGTCGGAGGGCTGAACGGCCGGTTCTACACCGGAACCGACATGGGAACCTCTCCGGAGGATTTTGTCCACGCCGCCCGGGAAGCCAAATGTTTCGTCGGCCTTCCCGAAAGTCACGGCGGAAGCGGAGACACTTCCGTGCCCACCGCCCTTGGCGTGTTGCAGGGGATGAAGGCGACGGCCACGGTGCTGTGGGATTCCGAAAGCCTGGCCGGAAGGACGGTGGCCGTCCAGGGAGTGGGGAAGGTGGGCAGCCGGCTTGTCCGCCTGCTGGTGGAGGAAGGAGCCCGCTGTCTGATCGCCGATGTGGACGGGCGGCGCGTCGATGCGCTGCGGGAGGAGTTTCCGGAGTCCGTCGAGGCGGTGGACGTGGCGACGATCCATGCCGTCAGCTGCGACATCTTTGCCCCCTGTGCGGGAGGCGGCGTCATCAACGACAAGACGGTCGAGGAACTGAAATGTCGGGCCGTGGTCGGCTCCGCCAACAATCAGCTGGAGGACGACCGGCACGGCGACCGCCTGCACGAGCGGGGAATTTTGTACGCCCCGGACTACGTGGTGAACGCCGGCGGTTTGATTCAGGTGGCCGACGAATTGACCGGATACAACGAGGAACGCGTCATGGCCAAGACGCGGTCCATCTATGACATGCTCCTGAAGATTTACCGCCTGTCCCGGGAGCAGAATATTCCCACTTACCGCGCGGTGGACCGGCTGGTGGCGAAACGGATGGAGCAGGTGGCCGATCTGCGGAGAATCTTTTTGGGGCTTTGAACAGGCCGGCGAGCGGGAGGGGATCGAGATGTTGCAACAGGTGGAGGAAAAGCGGCTCATTTTTTCGTGCATCCTTCCCGACGGTACGCTGACGGATGAGGGACAGGCCGTGTGGAGAAGGATCGACGACGGGAAAAAACGGCTTTTTTACCGGTGGATGACGATGGTGCGCCTGTTCGACAGGCGTTGCGTCAACCTGCAGCGCCAGGGGAGGATCGGCACCTTTGCCCCCCTGGAGGGACAGGAGGCGGCTCAGGTGGGGAGCGCCATGGCGCTGTCGAAGGGGGACTGGATTTTTCCCACGTACCGGGAGCACGGGGTCCAGATGGTCGTGGGCATGCCGCTCAATCTGATCCTGCTTTACTGGATGGGGCGGGTCGAGGGATGGAGGCCGCCGGAGGGGTTGCGGCTCCTGCCGCCCTCCGTTCCCATCGCCACCCAGCTGCCCCACGCCGCGGGGGCGGCTTGGGCCTCCAAACTGAAAGGGGAGCGGTCCGTCGCCGTCGCCTATTTCGGCGACGGGGCCACCTCCGAGGGGGATTTCCACGAAGCGTGCAATTTCGCGGGAGTCTTCCGCCTTCCGGTCATCTTTTTCTGCCAGAACAACGGGTATGCGATCAGCGTGCCCTTCTCCCGCCAGTCGGCGACGCCCACCGTGGCGGAAAAGGCGGCGGCCTACGCGTTCCCGGGGATCCGCGTCGACGGCAACGATGTGCTGGCGGTATACGAGGCGATGGTGCAGGCGATCGAGCGGGCGAGAAACGGCGAAGGGCCGACCCTGATCGAAGCCGTCACCTACCGCCACGGGGCCCACACCACCGCCGACGACCCCACCCGCTACCGGAGCGAGGAGGAGGCGCGCGAGTGGGTTCAGCGGCGCGATCCTCTCAAGAGGTATCGCGCGCTGCTCCGGGCGGAGGGCCTTTTGACCGAAGCCGAGGAGCGGGAGTGGGAGGAAGAATGCCGCCGCCGGATCGACCGGGCGGTGAAGGAGGCGGAAGCGGAGGAGGCGGCTCCGCCGACCCACATGTTCGATCACGTGTTTGGCACACCGGTGGAATCGCTCAAGCGGCAGCGCAGTGAATGGGAGGTTGGAGGTCATGCCGGAACGGACAATGGTTCAAGCCATCAATGACGCCCTTTTCGTGGCCATGGAGAAGGATCCGCGCGTGGTCGTCATGGGTGAGGATGTGGGCAAAAACGGCGGGGTTTTCCGGGCGACGGAGGGCTTGTGGCAGCGCTTCGGCGACGATCGGGTGATCGACACCCCCCTGTCCGAGTCGGGCATTGTCGGGACGGCGATCGGCCTGGCGGTGGGGGGGATGCTCCCGGTGGCGGAAATCCAGTTCATGGGGTTTGTTTATCCCGCCTTCGATCAGATCGTCAGCCACGCCGCCCGGTTTCGGACGCGGAATCAGGGGACCTTTCCCCTTCCCCTCGTGATCCGCGCTCCCTACGGCGGGGGGATCCGCGCCCCGGAACTCCACTCCGATTCGACGGAGGCTCTGTTTGTGCACACCCCGGGATTGAAGGTGGTGGCTCCTTCCACTCCGTACGATGCCAAGGGGCTGTTGCTGGCCTCCATCCAGGATCCCGATCCGGTCATCTTCCTGGAACCGATGAAGCTGTACCGCACCCATCGGCAGGAGGTGCCCGAGGGGTGGTACGAGGTTCCCATCGGGCAGGCCCGAAAGGTGCGGGAGGGGGAAGACGTGACGATATTGGCCTGGGGAGCGATGGTGCCGGTGGCCGAGAAGACGGCGGAGGCTTGGAAGAAGGACGGGGTCAGCTGCGAAGTGATCGACCTGCGCTCCCTGTATCCGATCGATGAGGACGCCATCATCGAATCCGTCAAAAAGACCGGCCGCGCCGTGATCGTCCACGAGGCTCCCAGGACGGCCGGGGTGGGTGCGGAGCTGACGGCGCTCATCAACGAGCGGGCCTTCCTCTGGTTGGAAGCGCCCGTAACCCGGGTGACGGGGTACGATGTTCCGGTGCCGTACTTTGCCCTGGAGGATGCCTTCCGTCCCGACGTGCGCCGGGTTTCCGAAGCGGTGAAGCAAGTGATCAGCTTTTGATGAGGCGCCGCCCGGAAACTTCCGGTCCGGAGGACAAGCCAAGGGATCCGTGATTCGACGCCTTTCAGCGGGAGCATATAGATGAACCAACATTGCTTTTCGGAAGGGAGGGCATTCTGTGGCCGTACTTTTCAAACTTCCCGATGTGGGTGAGGGGATGGCCGAGGCGGAAGTGGTCCGCTGGCTCGTTCGGGTCGGAGATCGGGTGGAGTTGGACCAGCCGGTTGTGGAGATGCAGACGGACAAGGCGGTGGTGGAGCTTCCGGCTCCCGCCGCCGGACGGGTGACGGAAATTCGATGGCGGGAAGGGGATACGGTGCCCGTCGGCGAGGTGCTTCTGGTGATCGCCGACGAGTCGGGAGGAGAAGGACAGGCGGAAGCGGAAAAGGCCGCAGGCGCGGAAGCCAATGGCGTCGCCGGGAGCGCCGTGCCCGTTCCCGCCTTCTCCCGCCGCAGACGGGTTCCGGCGGCTCCTTCCACCCGCCGCCTCGCCCGGGAGCTGGGCGTGGACATCACGCAAATCCAGGGGACGGGCCCCCAGGGACGGGTGACGGACGAGGACGTGCGCCGGGCGGCGGCCGCGCGCAGGGGGCCGGACGTCGGTCCGGCGGAAGGGGCCGCTTCCCCTGCCTCGACGAAGACGGCGGCGGATCTTCCCTACCGGGAGGAACCCCTCACCCGCACCCGGCGGGTGATCGCCGACAGGCTGCTCTTTTCGGTGACCCGCAAACCGCACGCCACCCACTTTGATGAACTGAACGCGGACGGATTGGTCCGCTGGATCCAAAAGCGGCGACGGGAACAGGAATCCTCCGGCCGGCGGGTCTCCTTTTTGCCGGTCCTGCTGAAGATGATCGCCGTCACCCTGCGAAAACATCCGGCTTTCAACGCCCATTTCGACGAGGACAGCCAGACCGTTCGAACGTATCCATCGGTCTCCCTCGGCATCGCCGCGGACACTCCTCGGGGGTTGCTCGTCCCGGTGATTCCCGAGGTGGAAAAGAAGAGCGTGGAACAGATCGCCTTGGAGCTGGCCGAGGTGACCGAGGCCGCCCGGAACGGGACGATCCCGCCGGAGCGGCTGAAGGGCAGCACCTTCACCGTCAGCAATGCGGGGGCCCTCGGAAGCGGGCGGTGGGCGACCCCGATCATCAACCCTCCCGAGGTGGCGATTCTCGCCCTGCATCCCGTGGAGCAGCGGCCGGTGGTCCGGGATGGCCAGCTCGCCGTCGGGTGGGTGATGAACGTGTCCCTTTCCTTCGATCACCGGGTGCTGGACGGCGCCGACGCCATCCGGTTCACCCAAACGCTGGCCCGCTATGTGGCCGATCCGGACAGGTTGCTTCTGGAACTGGCGTGAAGGGCGGACTTGAGAACCATCAGACCGGAGGAGGAAGCGCGGCGCTTAGGCGGCAAAGCGTTGCGCTCCCCCGCGACGGGGAAGCGGCGGCTTCCCCCGTTTCTTTGCTTGGCGGGCAGGTTGCCGGGAAGGGGATGTTTCAGGGACAGCGGTCAATGAATCGAAGGTTTGCCATCCGGCACTCAGTCGCAACGGCCGGAGCAGGGTTTCCCGCTTAAATGGCGGGGTTTTTCTTTCCGGGCGCAGGGACCGGCTGAATTTGCGGGTTGAGCGTCCCGCGGATCCCCGTTAAAATGATGAATGAACATTCAATCAATACGGTGATTCCGATGCCGAAGGTCCAGGTTGAAACCCGCGTGATCGGGGATGTTCACGCGTTCAAGGGGCAGTACAAGCGTTTCGGGTATCCCGCCCGGTTTTGCCTGTATTACGTCGACGGCCTGTTGATCGACACGGGACCGCCCCATGCCCGGCGGGCGGTTTGCGGCTGGCTGGAAGACAAACCCCTCGACCGGATCGTTCTGACCCATTTCCATGAAGATCATTCGGGCAATGCGGGGGAACTTTCCCGGCGCCATAAGGTTCCCGTCCTGATGGGCGGGGAGACGGCCAGGATTCTCTCCGATCCGCCCCGGCTTCCCCTGTACCGGCGGGTGGTCTGGGGGCAGATGGATGCGGTGTCCGGCCGAACGCTTTCCGACCCGTTGGAAACGGCGAAGCACCGCTTTCGGGTCGTTCCCACGCCCGGCCACACCGCCGATCATGTCGCCTTCGTCGAAGAGGAGAAGGGGTGGTTGTTTGCCGGCGATCTCTTCCTCAGCAATCGCTTGATTTACGGCATGCGCGGGGAATCGGTGCCGCAGCTGATCGATTCCCTCCGGCGGGTCTTGGCGTATCCCGTGCAAACCCTTTTTTGCGGCCACTCCGGAGTGGTTTCCGATGGCCGGTCCGCTCTGGAGAAGAAACTCCGCTTTTTGGAATGGTTGCGGGAGGAGTCATGCCGCCTCGCGGACCGGGGCCTCTCTCCCCGGGAGATCAGCCGCCGCCTTCTCTCCGGCGGCAAGATGATGGAATGGGTGACGCTCGGGGAGTTTTCCCCGGTTCACTTGATCCGGTCGATCGTGGAGAAAAGGGGATGACCGGATCCCCTTTTTTACTTTTGGTCCTGTTGATGGAGCAGCCGGTCGATCTCCTGCAGAATCGTCACGAGCGGCACGGTTTCGTCATAGATTCCGGCCAGGTTCCCCTCCCGGTCGATCAGAACGGAAGCGGGGACGGAGGTGATCCCGTAGGCGTCGTAAGTTTTTCGGCCATCGTCCTTCAATACCGGAAAGGTGTAACCCGCCTTTTCCAGAAAGGTGGAAACCCTGGCGGGGTCCGGTTCCCGCCCCGTCACGTTGATGGTGAGAAAGGCGAAATCGGGATGGCGGACCGAGCGGTACAGCACTTCCTTGTGGGGCAAATCCGCCTGACAGGCCGCGCACCAGGTGACCCAGAAGGAGAGGAGAACCACTTTTCCCTGGTAATCGCGCAAGCAGACCTTTTTCCGGTCGTCCCAGGTGGGCAGGCAAAATTCCGGCGCCTGTCGGGCCATGGCTTAAGCCTCCTTTCCCTTGGCCCCACGATTCTAGCACAACCCTTTTGTTTTCCGCAAAGCCGTTTCGGGGAAGCGGCCGCCCTCATCCCCGCGGGGCGCCGTACCGGTGGGGCTTTTCCGGGATGGGATGAAGGGTGAAAGGCCGGCTGAAAGGGTATTTAGATGAAAAAGAGAGAAGGAGGTTGTTTGGTGAACGGCGGGACCCATGCGGCGCTGGGATTTGCATCGGGGGTGGCGGCCCTTTCCTTGCAGGAGGCGGAAGTTTATGAGGGATTCGTGGTGCTGTCGGCCATTTTTGCCTCGCTGCTGCCGGACCTCGATGAGGAAAACAGCATGATTTACGGGTACACCATGGGGAAGGTTTCGCCCAACGTGCGCCGCTACCTGGTCGGCGGGCTTGGAGCGGTGTGCATGCTCCTGGCCGCCTTCTTTTCCGGTCCCTTTTTCATGGCGGGAGCCTTTTTGCTGGCCATTCCCTTTACGGGCCACCGAAGGTTCACCCATTCGCTGCTCGCCCTTGCCATGGTCACCTACATCGCCGATTCCATTCATCCCGATTTCAAGATTCCCGTCATGCTGGGCTATCTGAGCCATTTGCTCGCCGATTCGCTGACCGTCTCCGGAGTTCCCTGGCTGTGGCCCATGACCAAAACGTTTCGATTTGCCAAACTGAAAACCGGCGGAGTGCCCGATTTCCTGATCGGTTACATCGCCCTTTTCTATGCCCTGATCGAATGGTACCGGATGTGACGGCCGCCGGTTGACAAAAACGGCCGGTGATGTCAATCCCCATGCTCAAGCGGCGCGCATCGGGCGAAAGAGCACCCATTGCCACGGCAATGGGTGCTTTTTTTCGGGGAGGGGAACCGGCCTTGAGCCGCCACCGGGATTTGATATATTTATGTATTGATATTGATAATCATTATCAATAATCGATTCTCCAAGGATGATGGAATTCCTGTGGTTCACCTTAGGCCGTCCGGCGGAATGAGGGGCTTGGCCTGGACGGTCTCTTCCTTCGCTTCGGGGCGTGGAGGAAGGCAAGCGGCGGTAACCCGGAGGAGCAGCCGTAAGCCTGATCGCGCCGTTCGGCGGCGAGGGTAGACGGATGAGGGGCGCAGGGAGATCCGGTTGCTTCGGGGCCCCGCCGATCTTTGCCTGCCGGTGAAACGTTCGGGGTGAAGGCGGAGAGAAGGTTGAGAATCGACCCGTTCCGATTGGACATCTGCCGGGAAGCGGGCAGAAAGCGGTCCCTTCCGGTGAAGGGGAGATCCCGGTTTGCCCCGCCGGCAAGCTCGCCTGCCTCTGCGAGGAGTTCTTTCATCTTTTGCACAGCGGGGAGGAATTGACACGCTTTTGCGGCGGTTGATCCTCCGGATGCAGCCGCGTGCTGGGCGGCATCCGCCGCAAGAAGCAGGGAAGACCGGTCCGGAGGCGGCCGGGGGAGACATGGAAAAGCCTTTCCGGGAAACCGGTGGCCCGCGAGGTTCCCAAGGTCCGCTTCAAATGTTTCGTGGGCTTGTTCAAGAATACTTGCGGCAATCAGCGCCGCCTCATTTTCTACAAGGCGGTGAGCGGAATGCGCGCGTTTTCCGGACCGGCCTCTGGTGCGGGTGATTTCATCCGGCTGTCTGGTGGTGGAGAGGCGCTTCCAGGAATCTCCCCGCCCTTCCCGCCGTTTTTGGCGCGGCGGTGGCGTCCATGGCGACGAATTTCTGGAAGGGCGGTCCCGGGCTTTCATCATCCCCGGCGGCGGGAAGCCTTGGGCGGAGGAGCCGAAGCCGTTCCTCTGGAAGCGCGGATGCATACAAAATTCCGGACCGGTGGATTTTGTGGGTTCCTTTCCAAGACCGGGGGCGGGAGAAGTGAACAGGAGGAACTTTTGCGAGGCACTTCGAAAAGGAATTGGTACCGACCGAAGATTCGCCCCCTCCGAAGGATTTCGAAAAGGGAGCGATGGCATGGCCTCTGCCACCCCCCACCCGGTGTCCGGGATTTCCGAATTGCGGGAAAATCGGATTTCGCGGACCTCCGATTCCCGGCGGGCGGACCTTTTCCTTCACCGTCCCCGCGAAAAACCCCGCCGCGGCCGATTGCCGCCGCTTTCGGTTTCCCACGGGGGGAACGGGGCGCCGGGCGGGGCGCGCCGGATGCGCCCGTCGGCGTCGATGCGGAACGGGTCAGCGCCTCGATCGGGAAGCCGGAGGTGACCCGGCAGATGGGTGCCCGTCCGAAAGCGCGGGAAGGTTTTTTCCCTGTTGGACGCGGAAGGAAGCTGCCCTCAAGGGGGAGGGATGGACGGTTCCGTTTGCGAGTCCGGGAGCGGCCCTGAGATGCCCGGTTGTTTTCCTGCAGGCACCGTTCCGGCCTGTTCGGAGGGCCTGCCTGTTCGACTTGCATCCGGGGCGGATTTCCGGGCGGCGCCGGCTCTATGGCGCGCACCGCCCCTTCGGCCCCGCCGGTTGGACGGGGGAGTCGCCTCAGGGTCCGGTGCGGGACGGCGAGCGAAAGCTCAGATCCGCACCAGGACGAGTCCGGTGAAGAGCAGGATCAGGGAAAGGGTTTGAATCCGGGAGAGGCGTTCCCGGTAGAAGAAGATGGACAAAACGGCCACCACCAGGCTGTTGGTGGCGAAGAGGGGGGCGACGATGCTGGCGGGGCCGTCGATCAGGGCGACGGCATACAGCTGCATCCCCACAAAGGAGAAGATTCCGGCCAGGGAGCCCCACCACAGCCCGGTGAGGGCGGCGCCGCGGTTTTCCGCAAGGGTCCCCCGGATCCGGCGAAGCAGGTCTTCCGCCAGAAACCAGACCAGGCCCAGGAGATATCCGTAGAACAGGACGAGGGTGCCCGACAGCGCCATTTCCTCGGTGACCTTGAGGCCGCCGTTGCGAAGGGTGAACAGGAGGGTGGCCAAAAGGACCAAAAAATACCACCGGGCGTTCTTGATTTTCAGTTCCTCATCCGGATCGAAGGGAATCAGCGAAACAGCGAGGATGAGGAGGATCACCCCGGCGGTTTCCGTCCCGGACAGGCGTTCCCCGTAGACGATGACGGAAAAGAGAATGATCACCAGAATGTTGGTGTTGACGAGGGGGGAGGTGAGACTGGCCGGCCCCTGGTCGAGGGCCTTCATGAACAGCAGGTTTCCCGCGGCGGACCCCAGGCCGATGACGAAGCCGGCGACGAGCAGCGGGAGATCGGCGCGCAGGGATTCCGTCCGCAGGGCCCACCAGAAAAAACCCAGGGTGCCCGTCAAGTAAAGTCCCAGAAGGGTGTGGAGCGTCGAACCGCGCCGGGCCGAGCTCACTTTCATCAAAAAGCCGGACATGCCGAAGGTGACGGCGCTGAGAATCGCCCAGAGAAACCACATGACGCCTCTTTCCTTTCAGACGGATTCTCAAGAAATGTACAAGCACCAACATATCACATGGGAAGCGGATTGAAAAGGCCCGGAGCCGCGTCTTTTAAAGGACGCGGAAGGACGGCGTCGACAAGAAGCACGCGAAGAGGGGATTTGGATGCGGTCGGTCTTGGAAGCGTTTTGCTTTCTCTGGATGGTGCTGATCGTCGTGATTTACAACGTGTCGGGCGTCTTTCTGTTCCGGACCCGGTTCAGGGAAAAGGTGCTCATGGCAGTGAAGATCATGTTCTACATCCAGATGGGGATGGTCGGCCTTCTCATCATCTCGTCGGAGGCTTTCGCCGAGATCAAGGACGTGTTGTTCTGGACATCGGTCTGTCTCACCTTTTCGCTCTACACCTTTGTCCTTCCGGTCGGGGACGAAGGTCCTTCCGATTCCCACCTCTGGGAGGAAAGCAAAAGGTTCGGGATGCCGATATTCATCGTCAGCGCGGTTGTTATGGCGGGCTTTCTGCTCGTCTGAACCGGGACTTCTCCTCCGCGCGTTTTTCCCGGACGCGGCTCTGCCGGGCGTCTCCGGTCCGATTCATGGTACAATAGATTTGTCGAGGCGGGCGCTGAACGTGCCCTGCGGGGAACCCCGCCAAAGGCGGGGGCGGTCCGCCCGCCGGGGAGGTTGCGGCGAAAGGCCGCCGGTATCGGGACGGACTTTCAGCGGTCCCGAGCACAACCGATGAGGGAGGATTGGCAAAGTGACACAATCGGTGCGGCTTCAAGTCCCGATCGCCCTGAAGGAGTGGGCTGCGGCGGTCCGGGCTTTGGGTGAAGGCAGGCAGATCCTCGTGATGCGCAAGGGGGGCATCCACGAGGAAACCCGTCAGTTTCAGGTGGAGAGCGACACCTTTTATCTGTTCCCCAACGCGTACCATCAGAAAAAGGAATTGATCAAGCCCGCCTTTCACTCCTATGTGGAGGAGGAGCAGACGGGCTCGTCGGAGCAGGAATCGGTCGCCATCCGGTATGTGGCGCAGTTGGCGGAGGATGTGGAAGTGTTGGACGAGGCGAAACTGGCGCGGCTTTCCTCCTTCCACATCTGGACGGACAATTTTGCCGTCGAGCGGCTCAAGTGGAAGAAGAAACAGCCGCTTCACGTGTTGCTGCTGCGCATTTTCCGCCTCTCCGAACCGATTGACATTCCGATGCGTTCCGATTATTTGGGATGCAAATCCTGGATTCGCCTTCCCGACGATCTCCCGCAGCGGGAGACGGAACCGGTGCTGTCCGATGCGGCCTTTGAGGAGGAGCGGAGGCGGATCAAGGAAGCGCTGAAGGGATGAGCCCCCGCAAGGGATCTGCTTTCCAAGAGAGGAGGGAGTCCGGTGAAGGCGATCATCGTCCGGGAGCCCGGATGCGCCGAACAGCTGGCGATGGGTGAAGTTCCCGCCCCTGAACCGACAGAGGAGGAGTTGCTGGTCCGGGTGAAGGCCACCGCCCTGAACCGGGCCGACATCCTGCAGCGGGAGGGAAAATATCCGCCTCCGCCCGGCGCCAGCCCGCTGCTGGGTTTGGAGATGGCCGGCGTGGTGGAACGGGTGGGGAGAAAATGCACCGGCTGGAAGGAAGGCGACCGGGTGTTCGGCCTGCTGCCGGGGGGCGGGTATGCGGAGTACTGCGTGATTCCGGGGAGAATGGCGATGCCGATCCCGGAAAACCTCTCCTTTGAAGAGGCGGCGGCGGTGCCGGAGGTGTTTCTGACCGCTTATCAGGCCCTGTTTTGGCTGGGCTCCCTTCAAAGGGGGCAGCGGGTGCTGATTCACGCCGGGGCCAGCGGGGTGGGGACGGCGGCGATCCAGCTGGTCCGGGAAGCGGGGGCGGAACCCTTGGTGACCGCCGGTTCTCCGGAAAAGCTGGCGGCCTGTCGGGAGCTGGGGGCGGCGGAGGCCTTCTCGTACCGGGAGGGCCCCTTCGCCCCCCGGGTGAAGGATGCGACCGGCGGCCGCGGTGTGGACCTGATTCTCGATTTCGTCGGAGCTCCGTATTGGGAGCAAAACGTGGAATGCCTTGCGACGGACGGCCGGCTGATCCTGATCAGCACCCTGGGCGGGCCCAAGGTGGAAAAGGTGAATCTTCTCACCCTGATCAGCAAGCGGATCCAGGTGACCGGCACCACCCTGCGCGCCCGAAGCGTCGATTACAAGATCCGGCTGACGGAGGATTTCGCCCGTTTCGCCCTGCCCCGTTTCCGGGACGGCCGGCTGAAACCGGTGATCGACAAGGTCTTTTCCTGGGAGTCGGTGCGGGAAGCCCATCGCCGGATGGAGGAGAACCGAAACATCGGCAAGATCGTGTTAAGGGTCGACTGATGACTGAAGGGTGCGGCCTGAAGCCGCTTCCGCCTGTTGCGGGAGCGGCTTTTCCGTTTTCTCGGATCTTCAGCGTGAAGAGGCCGGTTTTTCCTTGAAAAACAGGAGGGTGACCGTTCCCAGCACCGGACCGGCGGCCAGGGTGAGAAACCCGCAGAAAAAGTTCCGGGTGGCGTCGATCACCGCGCCGACAACCACCGGTGACACGAGGGAGCCCAACTGCCAGATCGTGTTGACCAAACCGGTTGCGGTTCCCACCAAATCCCTGTCGACCGATTCACCGACGGCGGTGTTCATGATCGGGCTGTAGATATAGGAGGCGATGCCGAGCAGGACCGCCAGAGGATAAACCAGCGGGGCGCGCTCATTTGCGCCGAAGGCGATCAAAATCGGCCCGAACAGCCCGAGCAGGAGGATGAGAAGCGCTTTGTGCCTTCCGCCGATCCAATCCGACAAAATGCCGATCAGCGGTTTGCACAGGATGGAGGCGATCCCGAACAGGGACATGACGTATCCCGCCTCGACCAGGGAAAGGTGCAGCCCCTGATTCAGGTAGGAATTGGCCCAGGTGGCCGTTCCCCAGGTGGCCCACATGGCGAAGAAACCGGCCAGGGCCAGAAGGAGGAAATTGCGGTTGGAAAGCAGCCTTTTCATGTCCTGAAGGAAGGGACGTCCCGCCCGGTTTCCTTCGGCTTTCGGCGTTCGCTCCTTCAACAGGAAGAGGGCGATCAAAAAGCCGATGAGGGGAAAGAGACCGGCGGTGTAGAAGGCCATGTGCCACCCGAAGCGGTGGGAAACGGAGGGGACGAAGAGATTGACCACCGTCACTCCCAGCGAAGAGGCGGTCATGAAAAAGCCCATCGCCGTTGCGCGGGAGTTTTGCCGGAACCAGTCGAAAATGGCCCGGACGCCGGCGGAAAACACGGCCCCCGATCCCATGCCGGCAAGGATCCTGAGCAGGAACCCGGCGGCGTAGTTTTCAACCAGGCCCATCGCCGCGGTAAAGGTCCCCATCACCAGAAAGGAAGTCAGCAGCACTTTTCGGTAGCCGAATCGATCGGTCAGATAGCCGCCGGGCAGCTGGGTCATCACGTATCCGATATAAAAGGCGGTCATATAACCCCCGGCTTGCGCCGCCGAAATGCCGAGATCCCTGGACGCGAGGGGAATGATCGGAGGCCAGGTCAGACGATCCACAAAGGAGAGCAAAAAGGCGCTCCAAACAACAAAAAGCACCCCGAAGGGCATCCAATGTCTGCGCATGGACGGATCCTCTCCCGTTGTTAAGTTTTTCGGAAACGCCCCTGTGGCGGCCCGGCTTCTGTTGTTCTGCCGCTTTTATGGAAACTCCTTTGCGCCCCGTTTCGACGGACACGCCGGTCCGCCGTGGAGGGCGCGGATGGGGAAACCGGCGGAAGCAGGTTTTCTTCCCGGCGGACAGATGGTGGCGAAAGTCCGCCAGCTTTAGCATCGGTTGCAAAGCCGACCGTGATCCGTGAGGAGGGGATCGGGCCGTCTGGAGCGGAAATTTCCGGGAAATTTAAGGTATATGTTGAACCTTATTTTCCAAAGGCGTATACTTATAAAGTACAATGTGTACCTTAAGGAGGTGGATATATGAAAGAAAAATTGCCAAAAGGAATGCTTGGCACCCTGCTGATCCTGGTGTTCGGCGCACTTCCCCCCATGCTGGACACCACCATTGTCAACATCGCGGTGAACGACCTGGCAAAGATGTTTTCATCCGGCTTTGCCGTCACACAATGGGTGGTAACCGGATATACGCTCGCCCTGGGAATTGCCGTCCCGTTCTCCGGATGGCTGATGAAAAAATATGATGGCAAGAAGGTGTTTATGGGGGCGCTGGGCCTGTTTTTGGCCGGTTCACTGCTTTGCGGCCTTGCGTGGGATATGGAGAGTTTGATTTTCTTCCGCGTGTTGCAGGGGTTTGCTTCCGGTCTCCTGATTCCGACGGTAACCTCCCTGGCGGTGCAGGTTGCAGGCAATGATTACCTCGGCCGCGCCATGTCCATCGTGGGGATACCGGTCGTTTTTGCCCCGATTATCGGCCCGGTCGTCGGAGGGCTGATCCTGCAATATTTGTCCTGGCGCTGGCTGTTTTTTGTCAACCTGCCTTTCGGAGCAGTCGCACTCATGATGATGCAATGGAAACTGCCCCGGTTTGAAGCGCTGGAAAAATCGGCAAAACTGGACTGGCTCGGCGTTTTTTTGTTGGTGATGATATCGGGATCGTTTATCTTCGGCGTGACGGAAGTCAGGGCGTCGGGAGCCCATGCCCTCGGCATGTCGGCGTTTGCGGCCGGCACCGCCTCCCTGATCGTATACGTGCTTTATGCGGGGAAAAAGAAGGATTTGGGCGTTGATTCCGCTGGATTTGTTCAAATCGAGAAATTTCAGCGCATCGTTTCTTTCCCTGTTTTTGGCGGGATTTGCCACCAACGGGCCGATGCTGCTTCTTCCGTTGTTTTTTCAAAATGTGCTCGGCCTCAGCGTCATCGCGTCGGCGCTTTGGCTGATACCGCAAGGACTGGGGATGCTGGTGACACGGCCGCTCATCGGCAGAATGACGGACCAATTGGGAGCCCGGTTTGTCGTGTTGCCCTCGATTGCCGTCACCATCATCGGGACGCTTCCCTTTGCCTTTTTTGATTTCGGGACAGCGCAATGGTTGGTGTGGCTTGTCCTGTTCATACGTGGAATGGGCGTTGGAGGGTTTACGATCGCCGTGATGAGCGATGCCTACACAGGGGTTCAGAAACCGCTCGTCCCGGCGGCCAGCGTGGCCACCCGGATTGTCCAAAACGTGGGTGCCGCCTTCGGCTCCGCGATTCTGGCGACGGTTGTAAGCATCGCCTTAAATGGGCAGGGAAGCGCGGCAAACGTTGCCGGCGCTTATCACGCAGGCTTCATTACCAGCTTGATTTTCATGGTGATCAGCATTTTGCCCGCTCTGTTTTTGACCAGCAAGATGAGAAGGGACGACAGGGTAGTTGAAACGGGACCATAAAAATCAGAAGCACGTACCGGAGACTCCCTGCAAAGGCTGCTTCGTTTTTGAAGGCACATTAGAAGAAAATGGTTATTCCCGGAAAACCGGAAGCAATATTTCATCGACCAACAGCTCGAGCCGGTTCTTGTCAATATCATCTTTGCGCAGGAGGTTTTCCACGCGGATCAGATCGAAGGGCAGGGTCAGGGTGGCATCGCTGACCTCTTTGATCTTTTCCCCCCTGGCTTTGGCGAAGCCAAGCAGTTTCCGCATGGTCTGGATATTTTTTGTTGTCGCCTCCGCTTTCATTTCGGCCATTTTTTGGTTGTCTTGCCCCATTTCATATAAGATCGCGTTCATAATTTCCGGGCTGACCTCTGTGAACATCTTTTGGTAGAGCGAAAGCAGCCGCAACAAATCACCGCGCAGACTCCCCGTATTCTCAATCTGATCGATCAATTCGCCTCCCAGCGCTTTTCTCGTTTTATGCAGCCAAATTTCATAAATCAGGTCGAATTTGGTTTTCCAGCGGCGGTATATGACGGTTCGGCTCGTTTTGGCGGCATGGGCGATTTGCTGAAAGGTGAGATTGGTGTAGCCCACTTTTTTGATCGTCTCGATCGTGGCGTTATAAATGTTTTCGCTCAAGGCGTCTCCGCGCCGGCGCTTGCCTGTTTTTTTCATTTTGCACCCCACCTGTCGGGAAAGATGATATCCGATGCGGTGCAGGTTCTAAAACATTATAACACTTGTCGTGAGGCTGCCGCCCTGGTCCCTGCGCGATTCGGCATTGAAAGCATCTGGAGGGAGTCGGCAAAGTGTTGAGTCTCGGTGTTTTCCCGGGAATTCTTCCGCCTGAGAAGGATTTTTTATTCCGATGGGAAAACCATCGAAAGAAGGCTCCCGGGCAAAAAACGGGATGATGCGGAAGGGAGCCGCTTCTTCCGTAAAGAAACAGGACAAACGGAGCGGGTTGACGAACTTTCCTTTCATGTGGAATCGATCAGGGAATCCGATGTTGGACGGGAGCCCGATCGTGACTCGTTCCACCTGATCCGATCCATTGATCGAAGCCCATTTCGTCGATGAAGGAGGATCCAAATGGCGGCAAAATACGCGATGACCTGGGATCTGGACGTCTTTTTTCCCGGCGGGAGCGGTTCTCCGGAATTTCGCCGGTTCGTCGAGGAGCTGACCCGGGATGTGGGGAATCTGGAGCAGAAGATCAAGGCTTTGGATTCCGCCGGGAAGAACAAGCGGCCGGAAGTGTGGAGCACGCTGATCCGCGATGTGCAGGAACTGGGAAAACGGCTTCGCCAGGCGGGATCTTTCACAAGTTGCCTGACCGCCCAGAATGTCAAGGATGAACAGGCCAAACTGCTGCGGGGGCGGCTGACCCAGCTTTACGCCGCTTACGGGGCCGCGATGACCCAGCTGGAACGGCGGATCCTGGAGGTGCCCGATGCGGAGTGGCGGGAGCTGATCAACCATCCGGAGATCCAACCCGTTGCCTTTTCCCTGGAGGAACGCCGTCGGCGCGCCGCTGAACAATTGCCCCCGGAACAGGAAATCCTGGTGGGCGATCTGGCGGTGGACGGTTACCACGCCTGGGGTGAACTGTACAACACCGTGGTGGGGAGGATCACCATTCCCTTCGAGGAGGACGGGGAAGTCAAACAGCTTTCCGTCGGGCAGGCGCGGAACAAATTCTCCAGTCCGGACCGAAGGGTGCGGGAAACGGTTTTTGAAAGGTGGCAGAAAGCCTGGCAGGAACATGCCGAGCTTTTCGCGTCCGCCCTCAACCATCTCGGAGGCTTTCGGCTCAATCTGTACCGCCATCGCGGATGGGATTCGGTCCTGAAGGAACCTTTGGACGACAACCGGATGACCCGGGAGACCCTGGAGACGATGTGGGAGGTGATCGACCGCAACAAAGAGCGGTTGATTCCCTATTTCGAGCGGAAGGCGAAGCTCCTCGGCCTGGATGCGCTCCGCTGGTGCGATCTGGATGCGCCGATCCCCGGCGGGGAAAAATCGGTCAGTTACGATGAGGCGGCCGATTTCATCATCGAGCAGTTCGGTCGATTCGATCCGAATCTGGCCGATTTCGCCCGGACAGCCTTTGAAAACCGGTGGATCGAGGCGGAGGACCGCCCCAACAAGCGGCCGGGCGGCTTTTGCACGGCCTTTCCGGTGAGCGGCCAGTCCCGGATTTTCATGACCTTCGGCGGAACCATCGGCAACATTTCCACCCTGGCCCATGAGCTGGGGCACGCCTACCATCAGCAGCTGATCGGGCAGTTGCCCTACTGGTCCCAGTTGTATCCGTTAAACCTGGCCGAGACCGCGTCCACCTTTGCAGAGTCGATCGTCACCGACGCGGCGATCCGGCACGCTTCCTCCGACGCGGAACGCCTCTCCCTGCTGGAGGAGAAGCTGCAGCGGGCGGCGGCCTTTTTCATGGACATTCGGGCCCGCTTCCTGTTTGAAACCCGCTTTTATGAGGAGAGAAAAGAGGGACCGGTCAGCGTGGACCGGTTGAGCGAGTTGATGGTGACCGCCCAAAGGGAGGCCTTCGCCGACGCCCTGGGGGATTACGATCCCACCTTCTGGGCTTCCAAGCTGCACTTTTACATCACGGGCCAGCCCTTCTACAACTTCCCCTACACCTTCGGCTTCCTGTTCAGCGCCGGCCTTTACGCGCGGGCGCAGACGGAAGGGCCGGCCTTCGCAAAGAGGTATGCGGATCTGCTCCGGGACACCGGGCGCATGAACGTGGAGGATCTGGCCGCCCGCCATCTCGGCGTCGACCTGAAGCGACCGGAATTCTGGCAGAACGCGGTGGACGAGGTTCTTTCCGACGTGGAGCGGTTTTTGCGCCTGTCGGAGAAGGCGTGATTCCATTCCAAAGGCAAAGGAAAAAAGACCCGGCGCGGGCCGGGTCTTTTTTCTTTATAGAGGGGGGTGGATGCGAGGATTTCATGAAAGTTTTACGGAGATGTGTTTTTTTTGCTTACAAAATCAGGCATGCCGGCGTTTTTTTGTGTGTAGAGATTCATCAAGTAAGCCCCGTTCATTTCGATGCTTGAGGAAATACTTCATTTGCCGCAGGTTTTGACAACTTTTGAAACATATATAAATCTTTGTTATCCTAAATGCGGATGACTTTCTTAAAGGAGGTAGGGAGATGCCGCGCTATATTACCGACATCCGCAAGATTGAGGCGATCCCGGAAGAAGAGCGCGAGAAATTGGCACCGATCACGGATAAATTCGTGTTTCGGGTGAACGACTACTACCTCTCCCTGATCAATTGGGACGACCCCAACGACCCGATCCGCAAGCTGATCATCCCCAACGAAGGAGAACTGGATGAATACGGTCGCTGGGATGCCTCCGAAGAACACCTGAACTATGTGGCTCCGGGTTGCCAGCATAAATACGCGACCACTGCCCTGCTGTTGGTGTCCGAAGTTTGCGGCGCATATTGCCGTTTCTGTTTCCGGAAGCGGTTGTTCCGCAACGATGTGCACGAAGCGTCGCTCAATGTCGAACCGGGCTTGGAATACATTTCCAAAAATCCGCAGATCAACAACGTGCTGCTCACCGGCGGCGATTCGCTGATTTTGAGCACCAAGAAGATCCGCTCCATTTTGCAGCGGCTCAGGGAAATCCCCCATGTGAAGATCATCCGGTTCGGTTCCAAGCTGCCGGCCTTCAACCCGATGCGCATCTATGAAGACGAGGAGCTTCTGGAAACCCTTTCGGAATTTTCCCGACCGGATGCGCGGATTCACGTGATGGCCCACTTCAACCATCCGCGGGAGCTGACCGAGCACGCCTACCGGGCGATCAACGCCCTTCAGCGGGCCGGCGTGATCCTGGTCAACCAGACTCCGGTTCTCCGGGGCATCAACGATGATCCGAAAGTGCTTGCGGAACTCCTGGACAAACTCTCCTGGGCGGGTGTCACTCCCTACTACTTCTTCCAAAACCGTCCGGTGGCCGGAAATGCGGACTTTGTCATCCCCTTCAAGGAGCAGTACCGGATCATCGAGGAGGCGAAGGCGCGCACCTCGGGGCTCGGAAAGCGGGTTCGCTATGTGATGAGCCACTCCTCCGGGAAGATCGAGATTCTGGCGGTGGACGGGGACAAGATCTACCTCAAATACCATCAGGCTCGCCACCCGGACTACTACGGCCATTTCATGGTGTTTGACTGCCCGGACGACGCCGCCTGGTTCGATGATCTTCCGGGAGCCGACAAGGTGCTGGAGGCCCAGAAACAGGACGCAACGGCCTGACGGCGAAGTCCGTGAGAACCGGCGCCCCTGCGGGGTGCCGGTTTTTTTATGTCTGCTGGGGAACGGGGGCCGGCCGCAAATTGGCGGGCAACCGTTTTTCTTGTGGGGGCGAGGGATAAACTGAAAACGAGTTTCGCGGCACCCGCCCGGCTGGTTTGGGCGGATCGGAAGCGGAGCAGGTCCGTGTCTTGACGGAACCGATCTCCGCGGTGGGACCGAAAGGGGAGGCGTGGAAGCATGGATTTTTTTGAAGGCTTTTTAACGCTCGAGATGACCGTCTTGATCGTCGCCGTCTTCGTTCCCCTGATCGCGGCGATCTATTTGTACATTTACGACCGGCGGCAGAAACAGCACTCGGTTCTCCGCAACTATCCGATCCTCGGCAAGGTGCGCTACTTTTTGGAGATGATCGGCCCGGAGCTGAGGCAGTATCTCTTTGACAGCGACAACGAGGCAAGGCCCTTTTCCCGGGAACAATACGGCCACATCGTGAAGCGTTCCAAATATGTGCGGGATGTGATCGGTTTCGGCTCCAAACGGGACTTCGACCGGGCGGGCTACTATATCCGCAACGCCATGTTTCCCCTGCAGCTGGAGGAAATGAAGTTTGACCGGAAGACGACGGTTTCCACCTACAAATATGTGCTGCTCCGGGAGGGTCTGTTTTCCCGAAAAGAGGTCCGGGTCCGGGACGAGCTCTGCGCCTACCTGCTGGACGAAGCCGACGCGGTCGTGATCGGGAAGGGTTGCCGGCATCCCTTCGTCGTCCGGGGACCGATCGGGATGTCGGCGATGAGTTACGGTTCCCTGGGATCCCATGCCATTTCCGCCCTGTCGGTCGGCCTCGGAATGGCCCGGGGGACGTGGATGAACACCGGCGAGGGAGGGATCTCCCCCTACCACCTGAAGGGGGATGTGGATCTGATCATGCAAATCGGTCCGGGATTGTTCGGCGTGCGCGACGAGGAGGGGCGGCTTGACTGGGAGGAACTGAAGAGGAAGGCGGAGCTGCCCCAGGTGAAGGCCATTGAATTGAAGCTGGGGCAGGGGGCCAAGATTCGCGGCGGCCACGTCGACGCCGAGAAGGTGACGCCGGAAGTCGCCGCGATTCGCAAGGTGAAGCCCTATCAATCGATCGACAGCCCCAACCGGTTTCGGGAATTCCGCGACGTGCCGTCGATGGTCGATTTCATCGAGCGCATCCGCGAAGCGACCGGAAAGCCGGTCGGCATCAAAATCGTGGTGGGCGGCCCCGATTCCCTGATGGAGCTGGCGGCCCACATGAAAGAGACGGGAAAGGGGCCCGATTTCATCACGGTGGACGGCGGGGAAGGGGGGACAGGGGCCTCCTATCAGGAGCTGGCGGACAGCGTCGGCCTGCCGGCCAAATCGGCCCTGATGATTGCCGACGCCACCCTGCGGCGCTTCGGCGTGCGCGACCGGGTCAAGGTGATCGCCTCGGGCAAGCTGTTCTCCCCGGACCGGATTGCCGTCGCCCTGGCCATGGGTGCCGATTTGGTCAACATCGCCCGGGGGTTCATGATCGCCGTCGGGTGCATCCAGTCCCTCAAATGCCACTCCAATAACTGTCCGGTCGGGGTGGCGACGACGGATCCGAAACTGCAACAGGCCCTGGTGATCGAGGAGAAGTGTTACCGGGTGCTCAACTACCTCGTTTCCCTGCGCCAGGGGCTTTTCCGGGTCGCTGCGGCCGCCGGGGTGGATTCGCCCGTCCGGCTGAAACCCCGGCACGTCATCTACAAGGATGAAAAGGGCGTCGTCACGTCCCTGGAGGAGATTTACCGCTTGATGACCGCCAAGGTGGGTGATCTTCCGACCGGCTGACGAAGCGGCGGCCTATCTCCAGACGCTCAGCCGTTCCGCCCGCTCGACGAAGGCGGCGGACAGGGCGCGCATCCCGGCCTGGACCAGTTTTTTTCTTCCTTCCGGGGTGCGGGTGAAGATGAGCCTGGCCGGGCCCATCGAATCGGTCCATTTCCGCAGGAACAATTCGGCGTATTCCTTTTTGCGGCCGAGCTCTTCCGGGACGGCGTGGTAATCCCGCCGTTTGATCAGCCACAGCAGCTTCGACTCCCGGTACAACAGGTAGCGGGGATTTTCGATGGGTTCGAGAAATTCCTGGAGGGCATTCAGGAACCGCGTTTTTTCGTAGGTTGTGCCGCCCCGCATCCAAACCACGGGACCCATTTCGTCCTTTTTGACTCCGATCCGCCTCGGGGAAGGTGCGGGTTCAAGCAGGCCCAATTCGTGCATCGTGCGGTAAAGGACCAGCGCCGCCTCCCGGATGTTGAACTCGAGGGACTGGTGCCGGAGGGACAAAAGGAGTGCCTTTCCGGCCTTCGGCAGGGCATACAGTGTGGCGACCAGCAGGGCGATGAGAATGATGGCGCGCATGTCGTCGGAGTGGCGAACCATATTCATGAGCGAGTCCGTAAAAATCCAGACAAAGGCGGTCAAAGCGGTGACCACCAGCGATCGGTCGTGTTTCCGAAGTGGTACGGTTTCGGCACCCGGGCCTTGGGAATGCGGATTTCTTCGGTCATCCGCCCTTCCTCATGGACGGCGACGGCCCGGTTCCATCGATCCCTCAGAAGATGCCGGTTTCTCCCGTTCCAGGGTTTTCTCGTTGTTTTCCCGGATGGTGCGTTCGTTCAGGGGTTGCAGGCGGAGGCCCATGCGGCCGATGCCGGTTTGATCGAATCGTGATCGGCGGACAGTCCAACGAGCGACCGGAATCTCCGGCTCAGGGAAGACAGGTCGTGTCCTCCCTGGTTCTGTTCCACACAACACAGGCCAGATGCCAAATTGCCCCGGTCTTCTCCGGATTGTCCGGGTCGACGCGGACGGCCCTGCCGCGCATCGGGTTGGAGAGCATGAAGGAGCCGACACAGGACGCCATGATCAAGGAATTGATGCACGGGCCATCCCATCCTTCCCCCAGCAGCGCGGCGGTCCCGACGATGATGCGGATGATGCCCCTTGAAAACACTTCGGTGACAATGCTGACGATGGACGACCGATCTGGATCGCGCCGATGTCCACCGTGACAAACTGTTCATCAAAGGGGAGGGGGCGGAAGGTGAGGCGGACTCCTTTCCCCTTGGCGATGGCGTCGGCGGCTTCCGCGGCCCTTTTCGGAAGGACGACCAGGGAGCCGGTCAGCACCCCGACAGGTGTATGACGGCCGGAATGGCGAAAATCGGTGCGACTCCGAGCTTTTTCGTCCCTTTCGAGTCTCTCTTGGAAAGCATTTCTTTGCGGATGTAATCCGTCAAACTCACCATCCGCAAATCTTTTCCCAGCACATCCATTTCCAGACGAAGAACGGCTTCGATGCTGTTCAATGCGGAAACCGTCATTCCCCGGTGGGCGGAAGAAGGGATGCGGGCGGACGTCTTTTCGTCAATCCGCCGCGAAAGGGGTGCGACCGGCGGCTTTTGGGCGCCGTTTTGACGATGGCACCGGAGCGGCTGATATATGTTTCTTGCAACCCGGCCACATTGGCCCGGGATTTGAACTGGCCGCTCACGGGTATGCGGTGCAAGAAGTCCAGCCGGTGGACATGTTTCCGCAAACGGTCCACCTGGAGTGCGTCGTTTGGATGTCAAAAGAAAAATAGCGACATATGTTTAAAGTATTGTTAATAAATAATTTCGAATTTATAATGAAAAGTGTTGTAATGGGGAAGGATTCACGAAGGCAAGTCCATATCTTATTTGAACCGGTCAGGTTCATTGGGATTGGCGGATTGAGATGGTGCGGGCGGATGGATGTGAAGATGAAGCGGATGGTTTGTCAAATGCCGAGATCCAGGTGATCTGCGATGGGTTTTTCAAGGATGGATTGTCAGTTTCCAAGCCATGGCGATAAATGTTCCGCTTGGCTTTACTTGCCGGATGGCGCGGTTAAGCCCCCGCTGGTTGTTATGGCCCATGGTTTCGGGGGATTGAAAAACTGCGGATTGGAACCGTATGCTGAATTGTTCGCCGAACACGGATTGGCCGTTTTGCTGTTTGATTACCGGGGATTTGGGGAAAGTGAAGGCACCCCAAGGCAGTTGATTTCCCCGCGGCGGCACGTGGAGGACTATCATGCCGCCGTGGCCTGGGCGCGGGGGCTGAAAGATATCCATTCCGAAAAGATCGCGCTGTGGGGGACCTCTTTCAGCGGCGGCCACGCCATTGTGGCGGCAGCCCAGGATCCGAAGATCGCCGCCATTACCATTCAAGTCCCGTTTGTTTCCGGGATAGCCAGTGCTACTCCGATCGTGATTCAGAACGGTCCGAAATACTTTTTCAAAGCCGCTTTCTCGGCATTCAGAGACCTTTGGCGGGCCGCAACGGCACGGGAACCTTACTTGGTCCAGGTTTATGGCGCGCCTGATGAGTTTGCCATATTAAACTCCCATGATACCAAAGCCGGATATGAATCCCTGATCCCTCCGGGGTTTGAGGTGGAGAATGCAACGCCGGCCCGCATTTTTCTGACCTTGGTCTTATACCGTCCATTAAGTGTGGCCGGCAGGGTACAATGCCCGGCGCTTGTCATCGCGGGGGAGCACGACTCGTTAATTCCCATCAAGTCCGTCAAAAAGGCGTCGGCGAAAATGAAGCGGGCTGAGTTGATGTCCCTTCCCATCGGTCATTTCGAACCCTATTTGGGCGAAACATTCAACCAAGTGTCGAAAAAGCAGCTGGACTTTCTGAAAACCCATTTGTTATGAAATGATTGAGCGGAAAAATCAGAAAGTGAATGCGCTACATCCAGGATGATCGTCCAAACCCGATGGGTTCCTTTTTTTTTGCGGATGAGGCGCGCTTCCAAGGCGCTCGACACGGTTTACCGGCCTTCATCTTGAACACTTCCGCTTCTTCCGTTTCTTTTTCGAACAGGCTGTGCAGCGCCTGATCGGCGGTGATGGTTACAAAGGCGGGCTGTTTGATGTGGGTGGAGATCCATTCCGGCTTTTCGTTCGCCTTAAGAAACAGTTCCAAGAAGCGTTGAAGCCATTGCTCCTTGATCGTCAAGGTCGGGGCGAGAATGATCGTCGGCTTGTTTACGCGCAGCATCACCTCCAGCCCGAGGACGGTCTTGCCGGAACCGGGCGGGGCGACCAGGTGCAGGTGGCGGTTTTCCAAATGCCGGTCCAGATTTTCCAAAACCCGCCTCTGGTAGCGTCTCCACGGAGGGATGAAAGAGATGTCATCGGGAAATCGCCGCATGGTATCCCCTTTCCGCGAGCATTTGTTTCTGCCGCCTTCCGGGCGCGCTTCGCCTCTATTTTATCGGGGCGACCCCCCCTTTTTTTTTTAATGGATTTGAGGGAAGAAGGGTCCCAAAAGGGTTCATTTTTTGTTAAGGTGAGTTTATCTGATCCGGATCCGCCGCCGGCCCTTGAGGAAGCCGGAAGCGACGGGGATTCCTTCGGCCTGGGGGAGGGCGTCGGTCGGAAGTCGTTTTTCGGGGGTGACCATTGTGATCGAAATCCGACGGCTGAGCGATTGTACGTGGAAGGAGGCGGTGGGCGTCTGGAACGAGGGATTTCAGGATTACTTCGCCGATGTGAAAATGGATGCGGACGCCTTCACCGCCCGGCTGGTCCGGGAAGGGCTCTCCCCGGAATTGTCGGTGATGGCTTTTCATGACGGCCGGCCGGCAGGGATTCTGCTCAGCGGCATCCGCCTCATCGGGGGCAAGCGGGTCGCCTGGAACGGGGGGACCGCCGTCGTTCCCCGCACCCGCCGCTTGGGGGTGGGACAGGCGCTGGTGGAGGCGGCCCTCGGGATTTACCGGGAAAATCGGGCGGACATCGCCACCCTGGAGGCGATCCGGCAGAATAAGCGGGCGATCGCTCTGTACAAACGGATGGGATATCAAACGGTCGACCGGCTCGGCGTTTACCGGTGCGCCGGTCCCTTGCCCGACGTTTTCTTTCGCGGAGGGGACGGGGAAAGTTACACCGTCCGGCGGGGGCGTCCGCAGGAGGCGGCCCGGCTCCCCTTTTACCGGTTGACGGCGCCCTGGCAAACCCATTGGCAAAGTCTTGTCGGCGGAGAATCCCTCATCGCCTTCGACTCCGGGGGGAATGCGGCGGGATACGCCTTGTGCCGGCGCGCTTACGACCCGGCGGGGAATCTGACAGGGATCACCCTGTTCCAGTGCGAAGCGGCCCCGGGGCGGGGGGACCGTGAGGCCGTCACGGGCTTTCTGTTGGAGGAAGCGTTTGCCCCCCTGCATCTGCCGGTCCGGCGGACGGCGTTCAACCTGCCGCTCTCCAACCGGGCGGTGTCGGGGCTTTTGGAGCGGGCGGGATTTTCTCTGGAGCTGGAGCAGGTGCACATGATCCGTCACTGTTAGAAGTCCGCCGGAGGGGGCGATGACGGTTTCAAGAGGTCAAGCAGTTCCGGATGTTTTTCCAGAAGGGAGAAAACGGTGTCCATCGACTCCTCCTCCGGAACCATGGCCGGCGTTCCCAATCAACGTTCGGCCGACCGATCACCTCGATGCCGGAGCGCGCCAATTCCTTCAACTTGTTTCCCGCTTTCAGACGGGTCCAGCCGTCGACGGGACAGAGAAGCAGCCCCTGCACGTCGTCTCCCGGCCGGATTGTGTCCCAAGCCTTGGGCCGGGAGAGGAACAGCGCAAAGTGGATGAAGGGGCCCGTCGGCAGCCCGGGGGCATAGGGACGATCCGGACGGGGGTTGACGGTCCGGCTGAAGAGGAGCGGCGGGACGGGATCGCGAACCCGGATCCGCCGAATCGCTCCGGTGTCCATGTTATGAAAATAGGTGGAAGGGGAGGGGATCAGCTCCACCTCGGCAAAGGCCTCCTCCCTCGCTTCCCGCAGCGCACAATCCCAAACCGTCTCACCGGGCTCCTGGCCTCCGCCCACCCCTCCGACCCGCCACGCGGTTCCCTTCAGCGTCTCTGGAACGCCGTCCGCGTTCAAGGTGAGAAGCAAGCACCGCCCCTTTGCGAGGATCACTCCTGCACAAAAGGGCTGGTTCCGGGTCAGGGAGGCGATGTCCATCAGCGTCTCGTCCACGGGGATCATCTCCTGACAAATGTCATCATTTTGAAATGTGAAAAGAAGAAAGACCCGGAGAAATGCTGCAAGATCCCCATCCTATGGGGATGCCGGCATCCCTCCGGCAATTCGGTGACGGCGCCGGTTCAAGCCATCCCGGGTTCCTTTTGAAAACTTCCCTTTTTCTCCTGCCCGCCTTTTTCCGGTTTGGGCGCGACTTTCACCCGTTTCACGAACAGGGCGAGAGAGAGGGCGAGAACAGCCAGGAGAAATCCGAAGGTGAAAGCCTGTTTGACACCCGCGGCCAGGGCGGCCGTCTCATCGGCCGCACCGGGATGTCCTTCCATATAGCGCTGCTGCCCCAACGTCATGATGGTGACGAACAAGGCGGTTCCGATGGCGCCGGAGACCTGCATCAGGGTGTTGGCGATCGCCGCGCCGTGGGGATACAGGTAGGGGGGCAACTGATTGAGGCCGTTGGTCTGGGCCGGCATCATCACCATCGCCACCGAAACCATCAGCATGGTGTGCAGGATGACAATGGTCAGGGGCGATGTGCCCGGATCCAGGGACCGGAACAGGAAGACGGTGACGGTCATCGTGACGACACCCGGAATCAGGAGCCAGCGGGGGCCGAACCTGTCAAACAGGTATCCCATCACCGGCGACAGGGCGCCGTTGATGAGGCCGCCCGGCAGCATGATCAACCCGACCGTCACGGCGCTGAAGGCGAGCACCTTCAGCAGATAAATCGGCAATACGATCATCGTGGCAAACATGGTCATCACCACGATCATCATGACAAGGATGGCCAGGGTGAACATCGGGTAGGCGAAGACCCGCATGTCGAGCATGGGCGTGGCCAGTTTCCTCTGGCGGATCACAAACAGGGCGAGGGAAATCAGTCCGGCCGTCAGTGCGATGACCACTTCCGGATCCGTCCAGCCCCCCGTCCCTTCTCCGGCGGAGCTGAATCCGAAGACCACGCCGCCGAAACCGATCGTGGACAGCGCGACGGAAATCAGGTCCATCTTGGGCCGGGTCACTTCCGTCACGTTTTTCAAGGAGACGATGCCGTACAGAATGGCGATGACGGCGATCGGAAGGACCAGATAAAACAGCCAGCGCCAGGACAGGTAGTCCACGATCAGCCCGGACACCGTCGGACCGACGGCAGGGGCGAACATGATGACGAGCCCGAACAGACCCATGACCCGGCCCCTTCTTTCCGGCGGAATCACGGCCAGGATGACGTTGGTAAACAGCGGGATCAGGATCCCGGTGCCGGCGGCCTGCAGGATGCGTCCCAACAGCAAAAGGGCGAAGGCGGGAGCCGTTCCGGCGATCAGGGTCCCCGCTCCGAACAGAAGCATGGCGGCCGTGTAGAGCTGCCGGGTGGTGAAGCGCTGAATGAGGAAGGCGCTCACCGGGACCAAAACGGCAATGACGAGCAGGTAAACGGTGGCGAGCCACTGGGCGGTGCTTGCCTCCACCTGAAAGGACTCCATGATCGGCGTGATCGCCACGTTGAGCAGGGTCTCATTCAGGATGGCGACAAAGGCGCCCGACAGCAAAACGGCGAGCAGCGGCACGACTTTGACGCGGTTTCTCTCCGTTTCCGCAGGCGGTTGTTTTGTCGGTTGTCCCATCATGTTTCTCCTCTCTCAAAGTGACAATGATCCTTTGGACCCTTATTTTTTTGAATAAAAAAACCTTCCATTCCCACAGGAAGGGGGCGTTTGCCTGTTGAATTGTAAGATGTGGAGACTGGGTTTGCTGCAAAAAAAGGAAACGCCAAAAGGGTTGCGGACACAAAAATAGCAAAACCGAACCGGAGTGTCAATCGGTTCGGCGACGGATCAGATCTCCATTATCTGGAACCTATGGTTCCCGGGGAAAGAGCGCGCGGCCACAGGGCCGCGCGCCGGGCGTGACGCCTTAACGAGGCGGCGCACCCGGCCCGGCCGGCGGCGAGGGACTTTCGCTGTCTGCGGATTTCCGCTCCTCTTCCTTTTTTAGAAACCAACCGCCGCCGATGGGTTGGTACAGGTGGCGGTTTTTTCGGTGAAGGGGGCAAAAATCGCACCGCCCGCCCGGCCGCCGCAGATAGCATTTCAGGCAACGGATCGGCCGCATGGTCATCCTTGCGCCAGCAGGTCGCAAAAGGTCTTGGCGTAGACGGGCAGATCCGGGGGACGACGGCTGGAAACCAGGTTTCCGTCGACGACCACCGGCTCATCCACCCAGCGGGCGCCGGCGTTCTCCATGTCGTCCCGGATGCCGGGGGTGGAAGTGACCCGCTTTCCTTGCAGGATCCGGGCCGAGATCAGCACCCAACCCGCGTGGCAGATCTGTCCGATGGGTTTTCCCGCCTCATGGAGGGAGCGGACGGTCCGGAGCACCCTCGGGTCGCGGCGCAGTTTGTCCGGCGCCCATCCGCCGGGGATCAGGAGGCCGTCATACTCTTCGGGATCCAGTTCATCAAAGGAAAGGTCCGCCGTCGCGGGAACCCCGTATTTACCTTTATATACCGCGCCCCGCTCGGGGCCTGCGAGCAGGACCTCCGCCCCCTCTTCCCTCAGTCTCATCACGGGATACCACAGTTCCAGGTCTTCAAAATCCGCTTCGACCAGACAGACCACTTTTTTTCCTTTCAGACGCATGGAGCACCCCTCCGCGGACCCGTTCGGAATCGGCCCATTTTTTTCATGTGTGCGACACTGGAGTTTATCCTTGATGTCCGCCAAGTCATCGGATAAAATGGAATAAGAATCACGTGAGAATCAGTTTAAAATGAAAATCAACTGAGAATCAGTTCAAAGTGAAGCTCTTCGCCCATTATGGTATCATAAACGAAGGGCCAGATCACCGGTCCTTTGGTTTTTTGTTGGCAATTCCCGAGATGCCCGGATGGGGGGCGATGAATCCCGGAATTTCCCGGCCCCGGACCGGTCATCATCGGTTGAAATAAAAAGTTAAGAGGATATTGGGGGTCATGCACATGGCAAATTCACCGAAACTGATCATAGAAGATCTTCATGTCTCCGTGGAGGACAAGGAGATCTTGAAAGGGGTCAACCTGGAGATCAACGGCGGGGAAGTCCACGCGATCATGGGTCCCAACGGGACCGGCAAGAGCACCCTCGCCCAGGCGATCATGGGACATCCCAAATATGAAGTGACAAAGGGGAGAGTCCTCCTGGACGGCGAGAACGTCCTGGAGATGGAAGTGAATGAGCGGGCGCTCAAGGGACTGTTTTTGGCGATGCAGTATCCCTCCGAAGTGAGCGGGGTGACCAACAGCGACTTCCTGCGCAGCGCCATCAATGCCCGCCGGGGGGAGGGCAACGAAATCTCCTTGATGAAGTTCATCCGCCAGCTGGATGAGAAGATGGAGCTCCTCGGCATCGACGAATCCTTCGCCCAGCGCTACCTGAACGAAGGGTTCTCCGGCGGTGAGAAGAAGCGGAACGAGATTCTGCAAATGATGATGCTGGAACCCCGGATCGCCATCCTGGACGAAATCGATTCCGGTCTGGACATCGACTCCATCAAGGTGGTGGCCAACGGGGTCAACTCGATGCGCAGTCCGAATCTGGGTGTTCTGATCATCACCCACTATCAGCGTCTTCTCAACTACATCAAACCCGACTTCGTCCATGTCATCATGCAGGGGCGGATTGTCCGTTCCGGCGGACCGGAATTGGCGCTTCAACTGGAAGAGCGGGGCTACGATTGGATTAAGGAAGAGCTGGGCATCGAAGACGAAACGGTCGAGCAAGAGGCCTAAGGTGGGTGACGACAATGAGCGTGGATACGGGAATTCTTTTTGACCAGAAAACGGTGAACCAGCTGTCCGAAAAACATCGAGAGCCCGATTGGATGCGCCAGTTTCGTCTCGACGCCCTTCAGGCCGCAGGCCGTCTCGATTTGCCCCGGGTGCAGAAAACCCGGATCGACCGGTGGAATTTCACCCGGTTTGAGCCCGTGACCGAGGCGTCTTCCCTGGACAGCCTGAAGGCCCTGCCGGAATCGGTAAAGTCCCTCCTTTCTTCCGACATGGAGAAGGACAACGTCATCGTGCAGAAAAACGCGGATCCGGTCTACGTTCACCTGGATGCGGCGCTGAAGGACAAAGGGGTGATCTTCACCGACCTTGCGACCGCCGTGCGGGAATATCCGGAGCTCGTGCGCCAATACTTCATGACGAAGGGCGTGCGCCCGGATGAACACCGCCTGACCGCCCTCCACGCCGCCCTGTGGAGCGGGGGCGTTTTCCTCTATGTCCCCAAGAATGTGGAGGTGGACCTCCCCTTCCAAAGCCTGTTCTGGGCCGACGGCGCAGGGGTGGGTCTCCTGTCCCACGTGCTGGTGGTGGCGGAGGCCAACAGCCGGGTCGACCTCGTCGTCAACGTGGTTTCGGAACAGGAGGAGGAGGCGGTCCACAACGGGGTGCTGGAGGCCATTGTCGGTCCGGGGGCCCGCGTCCGGGTGGCCACCATCAACCACATGGGCAAACAGGCGACGGACGTCTTCTACCGTCGCGGTGTGGTGGACCGGGACGGTCAGCTGGAATGGCTGGTCGGCGACCTGAGCGGCGGCCACACCCTGTCGGACATCACGACCCATTTGAACGGAACCGGCGGACGGGTGGATGTAAAGTCCATCGTGGTCGGCTCCGGAGAGCAGCGTTCCAATGTCACCGCCAGCGTGCACCACTGGGGAACCCATACGGAAAGCAACATTCTTTCCCGGGGAGTCGTGCGGGATCAGGCCAACAGCATCATCAACGGCATCACCAAGATCGAAAAGGGTGCCACCAAGGCCGACGGCCAACAGGCGGAAAACGTGCTGATGCTTAACTCCCGGGCCCGGGGGGATGCCAACCCGATCCTGCTGATCGACGAGAACGATGTGAAGGCGGGCCACGCCGCCAGTGTCGGCCGGATCGACGACATCCAGATGTTTTATCTGATGTCCCGCGGCATTTCCCGGGAGGAAGCGGAGAAGCTGATCATTTTCGGTTTCCTCGCTCCGGTTCTCTCGGCGATTCCCTTTGAATCGCTCAAACAGCAGCTGAACCGCGTGATCGAAAGGAAGCTGCAGCAATGAACAAATATGCTCGGGATTTTCCCATCCTGCAACAGAAAGTGAACGGCCACCCGTTGGTATATCTTGACAGCTCCGCCAGCTCCCAGAAACCGTTTCAGGTGATCGAGGCGGTGGAAAGGTATTACAAGGAGATCAACTCCAACGTCCACCGGGGGGTTCACACCCTGGGAACCCGGGCGACCGAGGCCTACGAGGGGGCACGGGAAAAGGTGCGCCGGTTTATCGGAGCCCGCTCCGAAAAGGAAGTGATCTTCACCCGGGGCACCACTTCCTCCCTCAACCTGGTGGCCCACAGTTATGCCCGGGCCCGGTTGGGTCCGGGGGACGAGATCGTCCTGACGCCGGCGGAGCACCACAGCAACCTGATTCCTTGGCAACAAGCGGCCAAGGCGACGGGGGCCGCTCTCAAATATTTGCCTTTGGAACCGGACGGCACGCTGGATCTGAATAAGGTGCAGGAGATGATTACCGGGCGGACCAAACTGTTGGCCATCGCCCAGGTCTCCAACGTGCTGGGGACGATTCACCCGATCCGGGAACTGGCGGACATGGTGCACCGCCAGGGCGGTGTGATCGTGGTGGACGGTGCCCAGAGCGTGCCCCATATGAAGGTGGATGTGCAGGAGCTGGACGTCGACTTTCTGGCCTTTTCCGGGCACAAGATGATGGGGCCGACCGGGATCGGCGTTCTCTACGGCAGGGAATCCCTGCTCGAGGAGATGGAGCCCCTGGAATACGGCGGGGAGATGATCGACCACGTCGATCTGTACGAATCGACCTGGAAAGAGCTCCCCTGGAAGTTTGAAGGGGGAACGCCCATCATCGCCGGCGCGGTCGGTCTCGCCGCCGCCATCGATTATCTGGAATCGGTGGGGATGGACACCATCCATCGGCATGACCAGGAACTGGCGGCCTATGCCCAGAGGCGGCTGGAAGAGATCGAAGGCATCACCATCTACGGCCCCCGGGAAAACCGGACCAGTCTGGTCACCTTCAACCTGGAGGGGGTCCACCCCCACGATGTGGCGACGGTGCTGGACGCCGAAGGAATCGCCGTCCGCGCCGGCCATCACTGCGCACAGCCGCTGATGCGGTGGCTGGGGGTGACGGCGACGGTCCGGGCCAGCTTTTACCTGTACAACGATGAATCAGACATTGATCGTCTGGTGGAAGGGATTCGAAAGACAAAGGAGTATTTCGGAAATGTCCTTGGATGATCTCTATCGCCGCGTCATCATGGATCACTATCAGCGTCCCCGCAACCGAGGCCGGTTTGAGGACGGCGCGGTGACCATCGACATGAACAATCCCACCTGCGGTGACAGGATTTCCCTTCAGCTGCGGGTGGAGGACGGCAAAATCAAAGACGCGAAGTTTCTCGGGGAAGGCTGCTCCATCAGCCAGGCATCGGCCTCGATGATGACGGAAGCGATCAAGGGATTGAGCATCGAGGAGGCCCTGCGCCTGTCCGGCCTCTTTTCCGAGATGATGCAGGGGAAAGAGGTGGACACGGAGCAATTTCCCCTCGAAGATATCGAGGCGCTCCAGGGTGTCGCCAAGTTTCCGGCCCGCATCAAGTGCGCGACGCTGGCCTGGAAGGCCCTGGAGAAGGGAGTCAAGCAGCTCCATTGAGGAAGGGGGTCGACGCCGGAGTCTGCCCGGCGGCGAGCCTTCCCGTCCTGCCCGTTTTTCCGAAGAAAGGGAGGGATTTGCATGGCGAAGGAACTGCCCGAACTCTCGGAGTACCAATACGGGTTTCGCGATAAAGACGTATCCGTATATCGCTCCAAGAAGGGACTGTCCCGGGAAGTCGTCGAGGAGATTTCCCGGATCAAGGGCGAGCCGGAATGGATGCTCGAATTTCGGCTGAAGGCGCTGGAGCAGTTTTTCAAGATGCCCATGCCCAGTGACAAGAACAGCAGATGGTTTTCCATTCTCCCCGGTGATCTGTCCGAGCTCGACTTCGACGACATCACCTATTACGTCAAACCGTCGGAGCGGCAAGGGCGCAGCTGGGATGAGGTGCCGGAGGAGATCAAGCGCACCTTCGACCGGTTGGGCATTCCCGAGGCGGAACGGAAGTTTCTGGCGGGGGTGTCGGCCCAGTACGAGTCGGAAGTGGTTTACCACAACATGAAGAAAGAATTGGAGGAGCAGGGTGTCATCTTCTGCGACACCGACACGGCGGTGAAGGAGTATCCCGAACTGGTGCGGGAATACTTCGGAACGGTCGTGCCTCCCACGGACAACAAGTTCGCCGCGCTGAACAGCGCCGTCTGGAGCGGCGGAAGCTTCATCTACGTGCCGAAGGGCGTGCGCGTGGAAATTCCGCTGCAGGCCTATTTCCGGATCAACTCGGAAAACATGGGTCAGTTTGAGCGGACGCTGATCATCGCCGACGAGGACAGCTTTGTCCATTATGTCGAAGGCTGCACGGCGCCGATCTACAGCACCGATTCCCTGCACAGCGCCGTCGTGGAGATCATCGTCAAGAAAAACGCCCGCTGCCGCTACACCACCATCCAGAACTGGTCCCACAACGTGTACAACCTGGTGACGAAGCGGGCCGTGGCCTATGAGGGCGCCCACATGGAGTGGATCGACGGCAACATCGGGAGCAAGCTGACGATGAAATACCCCTCCGTCATCATGAAGGGAGAGGGGGCCAAGGCCGACGTTCTGTCCATCGCCGTGGCCGGCAAGGGTCAGCATCAGGATGCCGGCGCCAAGGTGACCGCCCTTGCGCCCAACTGCACGGCGACCATCGTTTCCAAGTCGATCAGCAAGGACGGCGGCAAAGTGACCTACCGGGGATTGACCAGTTTCGGCCGCAACTCCCAGGGCTCCAAAGCCAACGTCAAGTGCGACACGCTGATTTTGGACGACAAATCCACTTCGGACACGATCCCCTACAACGAAATTCTGAACGACGACATCACCCTGGAGCACGAGGCGACGGTCAGCAAGGTGAGCGAAGATCAGCTCTTCTACCTGATGAGCCGCGGCCTCAGCGAAGAGGAAGCCACACAGATGATCGTGATGGGCTTCATCGAGCCCTTCACCAAGGAATTGCCGATGGAATACGCGGTGGAGATGAACCGGCTCATTAAACTGGAGATGGAAGGCAGTATCGGGTAAGTTGGATCGATGCGGTTTATTGGCGGGTGAAAACCAGCCGCGTTTTCCCCGCCAAATTCTTTTGCCGCGGAAATGCGCGCCATTCCCGGTCTTGCGAGGGACGCGGAGAGATGGCATCAACGATCCTTTCACATCTGCGTGTCCGAGACTTTCGGACGCGCATTTTTGATTGGCGGCGGCTTGGCGTGGAAGAGCGCAGGATCATCGTCTGCAATCCGTTTTGACGCGACCCAGTGAGAAGATGGTGGCGAATGGACATGAAATCTCATTGTTAAGGTACAGTTGCGAGGGATCCATGATATAAAAAGCAAGGAAAAAGGTCTGCACAAGGAAAAACTTCTGTATGCCGGCTTCTGAAGAAATTGTCTTGCATCCCGATGAGGTTTCATCATATAGCAACTTTATTCCTTGTATGGTGGCATGATGGCCCTGCAAATCATGAAGAACGCAAAAAAGGCATATGGATCCTGGAAAGTGATCAGAAATGGATCGATTGCCATCGCAGCAGCCTTTATTGGATGGATTCTAATATCCCCCGATAGGGGAAATGGTGGAAGTGGCTGAAGGGTATATGCATCTTTATACAAAGGGTGAAGGAGTCAACACCATCGTGTTATTAAACAGCGCTGGGACGGCTGCACCGACACGGGATTTTGAACCTTTGATCAAAGAACTGGCAAAGAAAAATAAAGTCGTAGTGATCGAACCGTTTGGAAACGGATAAAGCAATATGACGAACAGAGAACAAACAGTGGAAAACATCGTGCAAGAAATCAGGCACGCTCTAAAAGAAGCGGATATACAAGGCCCATACATCTTGATGCCTCATTCCATTTCCGGCGTCTACAGCATGTATTATGCCAATACATACCCGGATGAAGTGAAAGCCGTCATGGGTATCGATCCGATATTGCCACAAGCGCTTAAATATTTTGGTGAAGAGGCCCCTGCAATGCCTGCGTATTTTCGATATCTGGCGCCGACGGGAATTCTTTGCCGATTGCCGAGGATGGCAGCTACTCTGAAGAGAATTTGGAAATGACCAAGGCGATCTCGGCCTGGAAGCTCTTTAATAAGAACGTTGTCAGCGAAGTCAATGAATTGAAAAATCACATAGACAAAACTTTGGACATGAGATTTGCGGCCGATTTGCCCGTTTTATTATTCACCACGAAAGAAGATCAGGTATCGGAAGACGGCAAGAACCTGGAGACTTTTTTCAAGACCCGGTTGACCGATTCTCCGTCCAGTAGAGTTGTCGTTTTGGGGGGCCATCATAATCTCCATTGGACCCGGTATAAGGAAATGAGCAAAGAGGTGAACGAATTCATCAAATCATCTGCTGCAGAATGAAGGGGATTTTCTTTCCCTCTTTAAATTCGAGATGGAAGGCTCCCGACGGGCAACGGAATGTCCAAGACGACTCCGGCCGCTTCAAGGGCCGGGGTTTTTTGACTGCGTTTCTCTTTTCCATTCGATGGATTTTGGTGTAGGATAAAAAATATAATTGTTTATTAACAATGTGTTGGAAGGGGCCGTATTGCCGGGAGAGGGCGAATCGTTTTTCCTTCCGGCCCCGGACCGTGCGGCGGCCTCCAATGTCAAAGGTGGAGGGAAGCAATGTGAATCGACGTCTCATGGGTTCGGTGGTTCTTTTTTGTATTGGCGTGTTTATGGGGGCCCTGGACAACGGAATCATTTCCGCGGCCCTGACGACCTTGATCGATTCCTTCGATGTGACGGCAACATGGGGTTCCTGGACCGTCACCATCTATACCTTGGGTATGGCCGTCAGCATTCCGATTGTCGGCAAAACGTCCGACAAGTACGGGATCAAGAAGCTGTTTTTGATCGAAATCTTTCTGTTCGGTCTGGGCTCCCTCCTGGTTGCCAGCAGTTTCAATTTCGGGATGTTTCTCTTCGCCCGGCTGATTCAGTCCCTGGGCGGAGGCGGGATTTTCATCATCGCCAGCTCTTACGTGCTCAAGAGCTTTCCGGTGGAGAAGCAGGGCGGGGCCCTCGGCATGCTGGGGGCCATGCACGGGATCGCGTCCGTCCTGGGGCCGAATGCGGGTTCTTTTATTTTGAGCGTCACCGGAAGCTGGCACTGGCTGTTTCTCATCAACATTCCGATCGCCGTGATCCTGCTGATTCTCGGCTATAAAGTGATCCGGGATCCGGAGATGGACGGTGCGGTGCAAAGGACGGATTGGGCAGGCATCGGTCTGCTCAGTGTGGCGCTGCTCTGTCTGATGTACAGCTTCACCCTGCTGGAGGGCGTGGACCTGCTGGAAAGCATGGCTTCCCCCGGATTTCTCCTCTTTGCGGGGGCGGGCGTTGTCCTCCTCATCGCGATGGGGTTTGTCGAACGGCGCATGGAGGCGGTCCGGGACGTGGACCCGCTGTTGCCCGTCGCGTTGCTGAGGGATGCCAGCTATCGGTGGACGCTTGTTCTCGCGCTCCTGTCGGGGGCCGTTTTGGCCTCGGTCATCTTCATCCCCGCCTACATTGAACAGTATCTGGGCGTGGATCGAAACCTGTCGGGCTACTGGGTCACTCCCCTGGCCATCGCCTCCGGCGTGGGAGCCGGCGCCGGAGGGGCGGTGGTGGACCGGCGCGGTCCGATCCAGGCCCTGCTGGTGGCCACGGTTTTGACGGTGATCGGGTTTTTGCTGTTTCCCCTTTGGGTGACCAACCTGTGGCAGATGGTGGTGGCGAGCTGTCTGGTGGGAGTGGGATTCGGTTTCATGCTGGGAGCGCCCATCAACGTGCTCGCGGCGGAAAAGGCGGGGAATCAGAAGGGGATCGCCCTGGCCACCAGTTCCCTCCTCCGTCAGATCGGCATGACCCTGGCACCGACGGTGTACGCCGGTTTCATCGCCCGGTCCTTCTTGAACCTGGAGGATACGATCAAAAAGAAGATGGAAGATGCCAACATTCCCATGGGAGGAAGCATGGCGCATCCCTCCGGGGAGGAGATGGATGTGGCGGCAATGCAGGAAGCCTTTGATAAAATTCCGGATCCGACCGTGAGGGAGATCCTGTCCTCTTCACTGCACGAGGTGATCGAAACCGGATACAGCGGGCTGTTCTACGCCTCCACAACCGTCGCCGTGGCGATGCTGCTCGCGGTGATCCTGCTCGGCTTGGTCCGCAGGAAGGGGGTCCGGCAGGAAGCTTGACCCGGAAAGCCCCGACACGGGACTTTCCGGGAGGAAGGGGCGATTTTCCGCCGGTTTCATGTCCGGGCCTTTTCACCCGGTGGAAGATCCCGGTCCCCCGCGCCCGAACGCTTTTGGGGCCGCTTTCGGACATCAAAAGGGAAAGGCGAGGGGGCGGATGACCGCACGGGTTCAAAAGTGGGGAAACAGCCTCGCGGTTCGGATTCCCAGCCATATTGCGAAGGAGACGGGCATCCATCAGGGGTCATGGGTGCCAAAGAAAAAGAAGCCGACGTTGCATATGAAGTTTGATGTCTGCGCGGAAGGGCATGAGCGCCTCTGATGCGGAAGATTTGGTCTTCGTCCATTTTCTCCCCCAAGCGGGAGACGAGCCCGCCTGAAGGCGTCCCACCATCGTTTCACCCAAGGCCCTCGACGAGGCTGTGGTGGCCATCAGCAAATCGAGGAGCGTTCGGGAAGTGGAGGTCGGATCTTTCGTCCGGCACGGGGTTCCGTTTCGGGAGGTGGGGAACGACCGGGCGGTGGTGTGCCCGATCACGGGCCCTGAAAGGGGGATCCCTTCAAGGTGAAATTGCCGGAGGATTTGCCGATTCAGAAAGTGGTCCTGACGGACCGGGGCAAAAGTTTGGATTGGCGGGCCCGTCGGTTTCGGATCATATGGGCGCTTCCGTGGAAGGTCAAGTGTCTTGACTTCATTCATACTTAGCTCGTTTTGAGATCGTCCGGTAAGAGGGGCTCTTTAGGAACAAACTCTCCTGAACATGCGGAGGGGCCGATCGTTTTTTTGACTTTGTGGATGAGGGGGCGCACAGGGACACCATCCTTTGACACAAGGAAAAAGTAAGGACGGCCTTTTCGGCCGTCGCGTCTGCAGACTCGAGAGGCGATTTTTCGCCGGGCGACTCCACCCTGTGGAGCGAGACGGAAAACCGTCTCCCTCCTCATGCCTTGTCCACGGTTTGGACGGCCTTTCCGGCCGTCCATGATTGATGCAACATCACAGGGTGGAGGCCACTTCGTAGGCGTCCCAGATGGCGTACATGATGTTGGCCACCCGGCGCGCATCGCCGATCCGGTGGATTTCCGCGAAGTCATGCTTCAATTCCTCGTACAGGGTTTTGTCGGGGTTAAAACCGATGGCCAACACGACGGTGTCCGCCTCGATTTCTTTCTCCTCGCCGTCCGCTTGGACGAGAACCCCTTTCTCGGTGGCCCGGAGCACCTTCGCGGAGGTCATCACTTTTATGCCGTGGTGCGGGATGAGCGCCTTGAGCATGTCGGAGTTGGCGTGGCAAAGCGGGCCGTTTGCGGCGAGAAGCTCATCCATCTCTTCCACCAAAGTGACCTGTTTGCCCTGCTTGGCCAGCCAGAGGGCCAGCTCGCAGCCCACCAGTCCGCCGCCGACCACCACCGTGCGCTCTCCCGCCGGTTTTTCCCCCAGCAGGACCTCCTTGGCAGTGAAGACGTTTTTGCCCTCTCCCAAGGGAATCCGCTTCGGGATGGATCCGGTGGCCACGATCACGGCATCGGGATTTTCCTGCCTCACCATTTCCGCCGTGACGGGAGTGTTCAGTTTCACTTCCACCTGCAAATCCCTCAGCACGTTTTCGTACCAGGCGGCGAGGGCCCGGTCATCCTCTTTGAAGTCGGGCACGCCGCCCGCCAGCAGATTGCCGCCCAGGCGGTCCCCTTTTTCGTAAAGGACGGGCTCGTGTCCGCGGAGCTTCAACACCCGGGCCGCTTCACAGCCTGCAACGCCGCCCCCGATGATCATCACCTTTTTCGGTTGAAGCGCCGGCGTCAGCCGGGCTTCGCGCTCCCGACAGGCGGCGGGATTGACCGCACAGCCCAGGGCGGAATATTCCTGGATGCGGCCCATGCATCCTTCATGGCAGGAGAGGCACGGACGGATCAGTTCCCGCTTTCCGGCCCGCAGTTTGTTCACGTATTCCGGATCCGCCAAAAGGGGGCGCCCCAGACCGATGATGTCGCAGGCACCGCTGTTTATGGCGTCCAGGGCGAGGTCGGGGTTGTCCATCCGCCCGGCGCAGATGACGGGAACGTCGACGGCCTCCTTCACCCGTTTCGCGTAGGGGATGTAAAGGCCCTTCGGCATGTACATGGGGGGATGGCTCCACCACCAGGTATCGTAGGAACCGACGTCCACGTCGAGGGCGTCATAACCGTAGCTGACCAGCAGCTTGGCCGCTTCGATACCCTCCTCCACGTCGCGCCCCTTTTCCTCGAAGGTTTCGCCGGGCAGTCCGCCTTCCCGCCAATCCTTGATGAAGCTTTTGACGCTGTAGCGCAGGGCCACGGGAAAATCGTCGCCGCAGCGCTCTTTGATCTCTTCGACGACTTCCCGCGCAAACCGGAGCCGGTTTTCCAGGGATCCGCCGTATTCGTCGGTGCGCTGGTTGAAGAAGGAGATGGCGAATTGGTCCAGCAGATACCCTTCATGCACGGCGTGAATTTCGACGCCGTCGAAGCCTGCCCGCTTGGCGTTGACGGCTCCGATTCCGAACATCCTGACGATGTGCCGAATCTCCTCCTTCGCCAGGGGGCGGCAGGTTTTGTTCAGCCACCGGTGGGGAATGGGAGAAGGCGCCACGGGCGGATGGTCGCCCAGATTGGTGGGGATGGTCACCCTTCCGAAGCCCGCACTCATCTGCAGGAAGATCTTCGCGTCATAGGCGTGAATCCGCTCGGTCAACTCCCGGGCGGTCCGCACGAAATGGATGCTGTTGTGGGTGGGGCAGGGAACGCTCGGCATGGCGTGCTTTTCCACCTGATTGTCGACAAAGGTGACGCCGGTGATGATCAGGGCCGTTCCCCCCCGGGCCCGTTCCACGTAATAATCGATGCCGCGTTGATTGAATCCCCCTTCGGAATCGGAAAGGCCGAGGGGGCCCATCGGCGCCATCGCATAGCGGTTTTTCAGCTCCACCGGTCCGATGGAAACCGGTTCAAACAGTTTGGCGTACTTTTGGTGCATGTTTCCCTCCTCCTTCGATTCGAACAAACTTCCAATCTATCCTTTTTGTCCTGCTGCTGCCCTCCATGTCCTTTTTCAGGTTCAAGGCCAGTGTACAGGGAAAAGCGGAGATTGTTTGTGATAAATTGAACAAAAAGGTTTTCCGACTTGTGATATTTTGTTTCCGTTGTTTGACGGTCGCCCGTCTCCCGGGAGAGGCTGCGGGGGAAATCGGTTGGGTGCCGCTTCTTCGGCGCAATGAAAGTCTGGATTACGAAGGGAGGGCTTGGCCGGAAAAGGAGAAGGGAGAAAGCCCTGTGGGCGGGATCAAGCGGGGCGAACCCGACGGGCCGTTGAGGGCGCTTTTGGAGGGAGCGGAAGATTTTCCGCCATCCGCCGAGGATGTTCCGGAAAGCCGGGGAGGGATACGGACTCCGTCGTCCCTCGCCTTGGAGGTCGGCAATCCGGGAAGCGGAATGCGGTTGAGGTGCCCTGTCGCAATCCATGAATCCGATCGCGGCGCCGATCCAAAATGCCGTCCGGGTTGCCGCGGCGTCGGCCTGGCCCGGGGAGGCGGAACCGTTCATCGGGATGCCGAAGCCGGTTTTCTCATCCATCGGATGCAAAAGCGCCAGATCACACTCCGGATGTTGACTTCCTTCCGGAAGCGGAATCGGTGCGGGGATGCGCCCCGGCAGCCGGGGGGCAATCGAGACGGGACGTGTCGGAGAGCTGCGGGACCGGGCGTTTTTTCGCCGGGAATGGGCTCCGGATTTCCTTTGAGGAAAAGCACTGCCGGACAAGGGGGCTCTCCCTTGACTTGCCGCCTTCGCAACTGACCGGGACACCCTGCAAACGGAAACGCCCCGGCGCGAATCCTCGCCCGGGGCGTTTCCGATGCGCCGAGGCGTCGGCAGGGCATCCCTCCCCCCGCCGGTGTCCGTTTCGAGTCGGCGTTTTGCCGGACACCCGGCCCGCCGTTTTCCCGCTTCACCGTCCTTTTGCAGGGGCCTTGTGCTCCTCCGGCTCGCCGCGGATGTAGTACCGCCCGTACAATTGCCCGCAGGCGGCTTCGATGTCCACGCCGAAGGATTGCCTGATTGTCACCTTCACGCCCGCTCTTCGCAAACGCCGGCAAAGGGTGGCCAGTTCCTCCTCGCGCGGACGCTGGTACGCCTTCGGAGCCCCGCTGGCGGGATTGTAGCGGATCAGGTTGACGTGGTACAGATAATCCCAGGGTCCGCGCCCCCGCAGCAGGGAAACCAGTTTTTCCGCATGTTCGGGCGTATCGTTCACGCCCGGCAGGACGATGTAGGCGATGTACACCTTGCGCCGGTGTCTTTGAATGTGCGCATCCAACGCGTCCAACACCTCGTCCAGCGGATACTTCCGGTTGATCGGCATCAGAGCGCTCCGCTGCTCGTCAAAGGGGGAATGAAGCGAAAAGGTGAGATTCACCTGCGGAAACTCCCTGGACAAGCGTTCGATTTGGGGGACGAGCCCGATCGTGGAGACCGTGATCCTCCGGGGGCTCAGGTTGAACAGCCGGGGATCGGTCAGGACTTTCAGGGCGGTGAAGATTTGCGGATTGGCCAGCGCCTCCCCCATGCCCATCAGGGAAATGCTGTCGATGGGATGGCTTTGCAGATGAAAATAAAGGATCTGATCGGTGATCTCGTCCGCGCTCAGATTCCGCTTCAGCCCGATCCTGCCCGTTGCGCAGAAGCGGCAGCCGAAGCCGCATCCGCACTGGGAGGAAATGCAATAGGACTGCCAGCCCGCGCGGTAGATCAGCCGGACCGTTTCGATCTTGTTGGAATCGGGCAGTTCAAACAGCACTTTGTCCGCTTGACCGGACTGTTTCCGGAACACGGGTGTCAGGTGCAAAACGCTTTTTCCGAACCGTTTCCGCAACTGATGGCGCAGCGGGAGCGGCAGGGTCGTCATCCGGTCGAATTCGCCGATCCGCTCCTTGAAAACGGCGTGCAGGATTTGATTGAAGCGGTACCGGGGCCATCCGTTCTCGGCGACAAACGCTTTCAGCCGGTCATATTTGGTTTCCATGACGATCCCTCCTCGGATAGGCACCAGAGGCACGGCGACCCCGGCGCCCCCCAGGAAGGGATAAAAAGAGGCGCCGGGTGACCGGCGCCGAGGGCGAGTCGAACAGATTCGCGCTGTTCCATGTAAAAAGGGCGCCGGACATACCGGTGCCCCTTTTTGGTGCGGATTGGGATGAAAATTTTATCCGTATAAAGACAGGCGGGTTGTGAAGAGCACCGGCATGTTTTCGCTATGCCATTTAAGCCGAGCGAAAACATTGCGCATGCTCCTCACAACCCCCTCGCTTTATACTGACAGCCATTATACCCGAATTTCCGGCGAAAGGCAATCTTCTCCAGGAAATTCCGGGGAGAGGCGTCATCCCCTTCCCTGCCGCGACTTCCATTCGATGTAACGGGTGACCAGGCGGATGGCCACTTCGATCGACTCTTCCTTCGGTTCGATCCGGGGATGATGAAGCCCGTAGGGGGTGTCCACTCCGAGCCAGAACATGAAGCCGGGGATCTCCCGCAGGAAGTAGCCGAAGTCTTCGCCGGTCATCGCCTCCCGGCACTCGACCAGCCGAACCTCGGTGGTGCGGACCCAGTCCATAAATTCCCGGGTCAGGGCATCGTCGTTGTACACCTGGCAGTAGCCCGCGCCCCAATCGATGGCCGTCTGACAATCGAAAGCCTCGCCGATTCCCCGCACCATCGCCTCGATCCGGTCCTTGACCTTCCGCATCGTTTCCGGGGAAAGGGTGCGGATCGTCCCTTCCAGACGGGCTTTTCCGGCGATGACGTTCTGCCGGGTGCCGGCGTTGAGCTTTCCGATGGTCAGGATGGCCGCCTCCTGCGGATCCACGTTGCGGGAGACGATGCTCTGCAGTTGGACGGCCAGTTGGGAGGCGGCGATCACCATGTCGTTCGCCAGGTGGGGCATGGCCGCGTGGCCGCCCCGTCCGACCAGGTCGATGTACAGTTCGGAGGTGTTGGCGAACAGGATTCCCGGTTTGACGGCGATGGTTCCCACGGGGTATTCCGGGGCGATGTGGAGGGCCAGCATCATGTCCGGCCTCCGGGCGTTGAAGATTTCGCTCTCCAGAAGGGGCTTGGCCCCTCCGGGCCCTTCTTCCGCCGGCTGGAAGACGAAGAGCAGGTCGTCGTCGATGGGATGATGGACGAAGTGGGTGAGGACCCCCAGGGCGATGGCCATGTGGAAATCGTGGCCGCAGGCGTGCATCCAGCCCGGATGGGTGGAGCGAAAGGGGAGGGTGGTCTCCTCTTCCACGGGCAGCGCGTCCATGTCCGCCCGATACCCGATGCGGCGGGAGGGATTGTTCCCCGGAATGTGGACGAGAATGCCCGTCTTCCAGGTCTGGATTTCCATCCGTTCCCCGGGCAGCGTGGCCAGGTAATCCAGCAGCAGGCGCTGGGTTTTCACTTCTTTGAATCCCGGCTCCGGGATCTTGTGCAATTGGCGCCGCAGCGCCACAAAGGGGTTGAGCGGCGTCGTCATGGCCGGCCTCCTTTCGGACAGCTGGATGAGAAAGCTTGGAGTTGACGGGAAATTTCTCCGGCGCCACCTATGCGGAAAAGCGGGCGGAGATGTATTCGTCCAGGGCGTCGGCAAAGCGGTCGATTTCTTCCCGGGTCAGCGTGAGGGGAGGAAGCAGGCGAATCACCGTCCGGGCGGTCACGTTGACCAGGATCCCCTCCTTCAAAAAATCCAGCATCAGCCGGCGGATTTCCTCCGGAGATCGCTTCGTGTGAATGCCGATCATCATGCCCTTCCCACGGATGTCGCGGATCACATCCGGATGTTTCTGCTTGAGCGCCCGCAGGCGGTTCCAGAGGTGTTCCGCCGCCTGCCGCCCCTTTTCCAGCAATCCTTCTTCCAGAAGCACGTCGAGGACCGCATTTCCCAGGGCGGCGCTGAGGGGTGAGGGGGCGAAGGTGGTGCCGTGGTCCCCGGGTCGGAACAGATGGGACAGCCTGTGCCCGGCGATGATGCCCCCCAGGGGGAGGCCGCCGCCGATCCCTTTGGCGAAGAGGAGCAGGTCGGGTTGAAGGCCGGTCTGCTGGTAGGCGAACAGGGTGCCGGTCCGGCCCATCCCTGTCTGGATTTCGTCCACGCAGCACAGGATGTGTTGCTTCCTGCAGATGTCGCCCATCGTCTCCAGGAACGCCCCGGAGAGGGGAAGCACGCCCCCGGCTCCCAGAATCGGCTCCACCAGGATGGCGGCGGGCCGCTTCGTTTCACACACGCGGATCAGTTCATCCACGTCGTTGGGCTCCACTTCGTAGATGGGAAAGTCAAGCCGGGGGAAATCCTGGTAGACCGAGGGTTGGCGCGTCAGGCGCAGGGCTCCCAGCGTTCTCCCGTGAAAACTGTTTTTCAGCACGACGATGCCGTCCTTCCCCTTCCCCTCGGTGCGGATCCATTTGTGAATCAGCTTGATGGCGGCCTCCGTCGACTCGGCCCCGGAGTTGGCGAAGTACACCTTGCCGGGGAAGCTGTTCTCCACCAGCCGGCGGGCCAGGCGGATGGCCGGGGGATTCAGGAAGAGGTTGGAAATGTGCAAAAACTTTTTTCCCTGCTCCTCCAGGGCCCGGAGGATGGCCGGATGGGAATGCCCCAGGACATTGACGGCCAGCCCCGTGAAAAGATCCAGATAGCGATTGCCGTCGGTATCGATCAGATAATTGCCTTCCCCCCGCTCGATGGCGATGGGCAGCCGGCTGACGGTGGGCAGGATGTATTGTTCGTCCAATCTTTGCCATTCGTTCATCGCTGATCCTCCGATCGGGGTTTTCTGCACGCGTGGGGAGTGCCGTTTTCCTCTGAAGAAAAAGGGCCGTGCGGCCCTTAAGGGAGGAGGCGGATCAAAGCTGGCGCAATTCCTGTTTGATCTCCGTTTTCGCGCGGGTTTTCTCGTCGATCTTTTTGATCACCCGGGCGGGGACGCCGGCGACGACGGTGTATTCCGGCACATCGTCGGTGACGATGGCTCCCGCCGCCACCACGGCCCCTTTGCCGACCCTTACGCCTTCCAGGATGACGGCGTTGGCCCCGATCACCACATCGTCTTCGATGACCACCGGTTTGGCCGAAGGCGGTTCAATCACTCCGGCGATGACGGCGCCGGCGCCGATGTGGCAGTTTTTGCCGACGGTTCCCCGGCCGCCGATGACGGCATTCATGTCGACCATCGTCCCTTCGCCGATGACGGCCCCGATGTTGATCACCGCGCCCATCATGATCACCGCGTTTTTCCCGATCTCCACCTGTTCGCGGATGATCGCGCCGGGTTCGATCCGCGCCGGGATGTCTTTCAGATCGAGGAGAGGAATGGCCGAGTTGCGCCGGTCGTTTTCCACCACCATCTCCTCAATGCGGTCCTTGTGGGCGTCCAACACCGGCTTCAAAGCCTTCCAGTCGCCGAAGATGACGCCGACGCGGCCGGTGACGAAGGCCTTCGCGTCCGGTCCGAAGTCGATTCCCTCCAGATCTCCCTTGATGTATACCTTCACCGGGGTTTTCTTTTCACTGTTCTGGATGTAGGAGATGATTTCGTGGGCATCCATCATCTTCATCATGATACCGCCTTTCCGAGTGGGTTGTTTCGGGCGGAGGCCCGTTCCGCAACAGGTTCCGATGTCTACATGAAGTATACCACACCAAGTTGCGGGGACAAATCGGGAAACGGGGTTTTTTCCCCGGTGTCCAATCCTCTCCGGGGTTGGCTTTCCGAAAGGCCCCTGACATATCCCTGACACAAACGGAGGCTACAATAAAGATGTCTCAAACACCATCACCCGGATCCTGTCCGGGATGTCGCCGGAGTATCGCGCAAGGGATCCGAAAAGCGGGAACCACCGGAGTCACCCCCGACCCCCGATGAATGCCCCATGGAACCGCCGTTCCTTTGGAATTTCCTTGCGCTTTCTCCGGCGAGGACCTGAAGCGGCATGATTGCACCTCCTTTCGGGCCGACCCCTCGGCCCGTCTTATCGTTCGGGTTACAATGGATAAGAGAGGCCGGCAAAAAGCGGGGTGGTGTCCGTGAAACTGGTGTTGGTGGTGGAAGACGAAGTTCCCATTTCCCGGGTCCTGGCGGCATATCTGCGCCGGGCCGGCTTTCGGGTGGAAGCCGCCTTTGACGGAAGGGAGGCGTTGGACCGGTTTGAGGCCCTGCAGCCCGACCTCGTCATCCTGGATGTGATGCTTCCCGAAATGGACGGGTGGGAAGTGCTGAGGCAGATCCGAAGCCGGAGCTCCTGCCCCGTCATCATGCTGACGGCCCTGGGGGAGATGCATCAGCGGGTGGCGGGGCTGAACGAAGGGGCGGACGATTATGTGACCAAACCCTTCGCCCCGGAGGAGGTCGTCGCCCGGGTGCGGGCGGTGCTGCGCCGCCCCCGGCCGATGGTGCGGGGGAGGGAAATCGCGCAGTTCGGCAGCCTGAAGATCGATTTTGACGGACACGGTGTGTTTCTTCACGGCAAACGCGTGCCGCTCACGCCCCGGGACTTTTCCCTGCTCGCCTTTTTCGCCCGCCATCCCAACCGGACGTTTTCCCGGGACCAACTGCTGGACCGGGTTTGGGGCTGGGAATACGAAGGAAGCGACCGGGCGGTGGATCTGGCGGTGAAGCGCCTGCGGAAAGCCCTGAATCAGTGGCCGAAGGACGAGGGGGAAATCATCACGCTTCGCGGAGTGGGGTATCAGTTCCGTGTCTACGAATGATGACCAAAAGCGGGTTCCCCTGCTGAAATACTGGACGATTCGCTATCTGCTGGTGCTGGTCTCCAGCCTGGTCATCGTGGCTTCCCTGTCCGTGCACTGGACGCAGGAAAGGGAGAAGAAGCACCATCTGCAGCTCAACCGGCTCTTCGCCCAGGAGATTGCCGAACGGATCGGCAGCGAAGGGAAGTTGGTGATCAGCTCGGCGATGTGGAAGCGGTTGTTGTCCCGGGGCCGGAGCTACTTCGATTTCCCCGGCGAAGACCGGGAGACGAAGCCGCTTCCCCTGATCCTGATCGTCGACCGGGAGGGGAAGGCGGTTTTCCAGAACCGTGCCATCGACAATGAGCGGCTTCTGCACTATTTGTTGGAGAAGGGCCCCGTCGCCGAGGAAGAGGTCATGGACACGCTGGAGCACGGGGATGTGGCCTGGTACATCGTCGCCGAACCGATCCGGCGCGGAAATTGGCTGATCGGAACGGTTTTCGTCATCAGCGAAGAGAGTGTCCGCTCCGCCATGCCCTTCCGTCAGATCTTTCCCTGGATCATCGTCATCCTCTGCCTGGGGCTTTCGGGGTGGATCGTCCTTTACTGGCTGTCGCGCAAGCTGACGGATCCCATCCGCCGGGTGGCGGCGGCGGCCTCCCGGCTCAGGCAGGGAAACTACGATTTCCGGCTTCCCCATGATCTCAAAGAGAAGGAGCTGTATGAGCTGACCCATTCCTTCTCGGAAATGGCTTCCCGGCTGAAGCGGTCGGAAGAGTTGCGCACGGAGCTTTTGGCCGGAGTCACCCATGAGTTGAAGACGCCGATCACCTCCATCGGCGGGCTGCTGAAGGCGGTCCGGGATGGAGTCGTGACGGGCAAAGAGGCGGAGGAGTTTCTGGACATCTCCCTGGAGGAGACGAAACGGTTACAAAAAATGGTGGAGGACCTGCTGGAATTCAACGCCCACGCCACCGGCACCGTCCGGATCAAGTCGGAGACGCTCTCCCTGAACGAGTTGATCCGGGAGATGGCGGAACGGTGGAAGGTGACGAATCTGCCTCCCTCCCTGCGCCTCCGGACGATTTTGCCGGAGGAAACCCTTTGGGTGCGGGGGGACGCCCACCGCATCCGGCAGATCCTTTCCAACCTGCTCGACAACAGCCGGTCGGCGATGAAGGATCAGGGGAAGATCGAAATCCGTCTCTATGCCCGCGACCCGGAAACGGCGGCGGTGGATGTCACCGACGACGGGCCGGGGATTTTGCCGGAGGAACAGCCGCTGATTTTCGAACGCTTTTACCGGGGGAAGAAAAAGAAGGAGAAAACGAGGGGGCTGGGATTGGGACTGCCCATCAGCCGCCTGCTGGCCCGGGCCCAGAAGGGGGACCTGATTCTGAAGGAGAGCGCTCCGGGGCGCACCACCTTCACCCTGTTGTTGCCCCGTGCGAAGGAAAAATCTTTGGCCGGCGGGATCGAATAAAAGAATATCTTCGAAAGCGCCGGGGCATCCTCCCGGTCTTTTTATCGTTCTTTTTCATGGACTCTGCCGGAAAAATCGGTGTTTTTCTGCATAAGTCAGGAATTTTGTCCCTCCAGCCACCTCCGGATCTTCTCCGCCTTCTCCCTGCGGCCCAGACGCAGATAAGCCCGGTATTCATACTCCAGGGAGAGGACCGGGATGCGCATTCCGTCCGTTTCCACATACCGGCGAAAGGGGGCGGGATCGACGGGCTCTTCCCAACTCCCGTCCTCCAGCCGCTTTTGGATGTCGCCCATGATCTCCACCCGGATGCCGTCGATGGTTAAACTCCCGAAGTGGGAGCGGATGGTTTCCGCCTCGGAAAAGGTCACCTTCCGCGTGACGAAGGGGGCGAAGCGCCTTTCGATCTCGTAGGCGCCGGAGCGGTCGGTCTGAATGTCGATATCGTTTACCGTAACCGGCATTCCCTGCAGGGCCATGCCCAGACTGCCGGTGACCACCCAGACCGCGGAGGAACCCGCCAAGCCGTTGTGAATTTTCCGGAGAACCTGGAGGTAGATGGGTTGGATCAAGTGCTCCACCTCATTCCCGCAGATGTTGGATTTGATGTCGTCATTATCTGATTGAACCCGGCTCTCTGAGAAGGCGGATCGATCCTTGGGGAGAACCTTTCTTGGGAATCCACGATGGACTTCGGTATAAAAGGATCATTCCCAATGGAGAGGCATATGGAACTTGGGGCGTGGTGAAGGGCCCGGAAGAACCCTTCCGGAAAAAATCCATGTCGATGATCCCGCGACATCCGCCATTCTTCCTCCATCGCCAAAGCGGCTCTCTGTGCAGAGAGCCGCTTTCTTCCAATCGGCAGGAATAGCTTGAACGGATGAAAAGTCAGACCCTTTTTTTGCAGACGATGGTCAACCCCCCACAGGATTCTCTTCGGCAGCGGCGGGCGATTTCCGAGTCGGCATCCTCGTTCTGTTCCTTCAGACGGCCGTTTTGTCCGGAAACTGGCTGTTATAAAGGTCAGCATAAAACCCGTTCGCTTTCAGAAGCTCGTGATGGGTTCCTTGTTCGACAACCTTCCCTTGATCCATGACCAAAATGAGATCGGCGTTCCGGATCGTCGACAGACGGTGGGCGATCACAAAACTGGTCCGCCCTTCCATCAAACGGTTCATCGCTTGCTGGATCAAAAGTTCCGTCCGTGTATCAACGTTGGATGTCGCTTCATCCAGAATCATGATCGGCGGGTCGGCGAGGATGGCCCGGGCGATGGTCAATAGTTGCTTTTGCCCTTGAGAAATATTGGATGCCTCCTCATTGATGACGGTGTCGTAACCGTCCGGAAGCGTCCGGATGAAATGGTCCGCACAGGCCGCTTTCGCCGCCGCAAAAATCTCTGCATCCGTCGCCCCGTCTTTTCCGTACGCGATATTCTCTTTGATCGTGCCGTTAAAAAGCCACGTATCCTGGAGCACCATGCCGAAGGTGGCGCGAAGATTTTCCCTGGACAATTCGCGGATGTCGATGCCGTCGATTTTGATGCTCCCGCTTCGGACATCGTAAAACCGCATCAACAGATTGATCAAGGTTGTCTTACCCGCGCCCGTCGGTCCGACGATCGCCACGGTTTGCCCGGGTTTCACATCGATGTTCAAATCTTCGATAAGCGGTTTGTCTCCGTAGCTAAAGGAGACATGTTCAAACGTCACGGCGCCTTTCGGGCGTGTCAGCGCGGTCGCGGCGGCGTCGGCCGCTTCTTCTTCTTCATCAAGCAGTTCAAAAACGCGTTCCGCCGCCGCGATCGTCGATTGGATGATGTTTGCGATATTCGCCGTCTGGGTGACCGGTTGCGAGAACTGCCGGGAATATGAAAGGAACGCATGGATATCGCCGATGGATATCGCGCGCTGGGTCACTAAAATGCCGCCGAAGACGCAAATCATGACATACCCGAGGTTTCCCACGAAAAACATCAGCGGCATGACGATGCCCGAAATAAATTGGGCGGCGCGTCCGGCGTCGTACAATTTTTCATTGATTTCATCGAACCGTTCGATCGCCTTTTTCTCACGGCCAAAGGCTTTCACAATCTGATGCCCCGTATAGGTTTCTTCGATATGGCCGTTGAGCTCGCCGAGCGTGCGCTGTTGTTCTGCAAAGCGTTTTTGCGATTTTTTCAAAAGGGGACGCATGAAAAAAATCGATATCGACAAGCTGGCAATGGAAATCACCGTCAAAAGCGGGCTGATTGCCAACATCATGATGATGATCCCGACAATGGTCACAAACGACGTAATGAACTGCGCCACGCTTTGTTGGAGGGTCGTGCCGATCAAGTCAATATCATTGGTCACGCGGCTCAACGTCTCCCCGTGGGGATGGCCGTCGTAGTATTTGAGGGGCAGTTTTTTGAGCTTTTCGTTGACCTCTTGCCGCAGATGGTACACCGTTTTTTGCGCGACCGTCGCCATGAGGTACTGTTGAATATAATTGAACAAACTGCTGAACACGTATAATCCGGCGATCAGGATCAAAATTTGGGCAATGCCGTCAAAATCGATGGCGGCGCCGGGTATGCCCTTCAGCTTGGCGTAGCTGCCTTCAAATATTTTCGTGATCGCATCTCCGGTCAATTTCGGTCCGACGATCATGAAAACGGTGCTCAACATCGCAGCAACGATGACGGCGGAAAGTTGCAGGCGAAACGGTTTTAAATAACCCAGAAGCCGCCGCAACGTACCTTTGAAATTCTTGGCCTTTTGGCCGGCCATCATCAAGGCGGCGCCGTGCCCGAAACCGCGTCCGCCTGGTCTTTGCATCCTTTTTTGCCCGCTCATGCGATCTCATCCTCTCGAAATTGCGATGCGACGATTTCCTGATAAACCGCATTCGTCGCAAGCAATTCTCGGTGGGTGCCGATTCCGGCGATTTTTCCTTGGTCCAAAACGATGATCCGATCCGCGTCCATCACGGTGCTGACGCGTTGGGCCACGACGATGACCGTCGCCTGTTTCGTCTCCTCTTTCAATGCCGCGCGCAGATCCCTGTCCGTTTTGTAATCGAGAGCCGAAAAACAGTCATCAAAAATATAAATGTCCGGTTTTCTGACCAATGCCCGGGCGATCGACAGCCGTTGTTTTTGACCGCCTGACAAGTTGGTTCCGCCCTGCGAGATGATGGACTCATAACCGTCTTTCATTTGCTTGATGAAGTCATCGGCCTGGGCGATGCGGGCGGCATGTTCGATTTCGGCCTGTGTCGCGTCTTCTTTTCCAAAACGGAGATTGTCGCTGATCGTGCCCGAAAAGAGCAGCGATTTTTGCGGGACGTAACCGATTCTTGAACGAACATCTTCCAGTGTGCATTTCCGGATATCGACGCCATTGATGCGAATGGTTCCGCTCGTTGCATCAAAAAAGCGCAGGATCAAGTTGACCAGGGTTGTTTTTCCGGAACCCGTGCCTCCGATGATCGCGGTTACTTCACCCGGGTGAGCTTTAAAACTGATGTCCGACAATGCGGGTTCTTCGGCGCCGGGATAGCGGAACGTCACGTGTTCAAATTCCAGGGTACCCCGCTTGCGATCGGCCGTTTCATTTCCCTCGCTGAAGACGACCGGCTTCATATCCAGCACTTCATTGATCCGATGGGCAGAAACCGAAGCGCGCGGAATCATGATGAACATCATCGAGGCCATGATCAGCGCGAACATGATTTGCATGATGTATTGGACATAAGCCATCAAATCACCGATCTGCATGGCGCCGTGGTCGATCCGGATGCCGCCGATCCAGACGACGGCAACCACCGTCAAGTTCATGACGAGCATCATGATCGGCATCATGAAAGCCATCACTTTATTGACCTTGATCGAAACGTCCGTCAAATCTTTGTTGGCGTTTTGCAGCCGAGCCTGTTCATGCTTTTCCCTGTTGAAGGCACGGATGACGCGAACGCCGGTCAAGTTTTCCCGCAGTACCAAATTCAATCGGTCCAAGCGCTTTTGCACCGTCCGGAAGAGCGGAATGGCTTTCGACATGATGAGCAGGACGGATCCCGCCAAAATCGGCATCGTCGCCACAAGAATGAGCGATAATTTGGCGTCCTTCGAAAGCGCCATGATCAACCCGCCGATAAACATGATCGGGGCGCTTGCGACCATCCGGAAAAGCATGATCACGACTTGTTGGAGTTGGGTAATATCATTGGTGGTTCTCGTAATGAGCGAGGCGGTTCCCACCTGGTCAAACTCCTGCAGTGAAAAGTCCAACACGTGAACAAACACTTTCCGGCGAAGGTCGCGTCCGAAGCCCATCGCCGCGCCTGATGAGAAGTAGCTTGCGGCAATGGACGCAAGCGCACCAATGGCGGAAATGAAAAGCATGAGCCCGCCCATTTTCCATATATAGGGTTTGTTTCCGACAACGACCCCTTTGTCGACAATATCCGACATCAGCGTGGGCAAATACAGATTGGCCATCGACTCGATAAAGACGCAGGCGAAGACCGAAAGGACAAGCCACTTATACGGCTTGAGGTTTTTCAATATTCTTATCATTGATCATTCCCCTTGCTCCCTAAGGGCTTTTTCCAAATAGCTCTCAATTCTGCCCAGATAGTCGAGCAATTCTTTTTGTTCCTTTTCGCTGAGCGTCCTCACGGCCGCTTCAAAAACATTATTGGCATAATCTTTACGCCGCCGAATGTTCTCGTACATGGCCTTCCCCTTGTCCGTGAGGGTCAGTTGCATTTCCCTCCGATTCTCTTCGACCGGCCGCCGATCCAAGATTCCCGCCTGCACAAGCCCTTCCACGGCTTGGCTCAATGTGCTCTTCGGAAACCTCGTCATTTGTCCGAGTTGTTTTTGTGTCGTCGATTCAAGCGGCCCGATCATCACCAAAAGAAAAAATTGGGGCAAAGACAGCCGATTGTCCGTCGCCGTTTTGTGGGCTATTTTTCTCAGGTAAGTATTCACTCGCCAAAACGCGCGCCATATCTCCCTTGGCTGTCCGTCTGTTTGTTCTTCCGGATTCATCTTGACCACCCTTGTTTTCCAAATCGAACTGTTCATGTTCGAACTGTTTATAGCCGTATTTTATAGTCAGCCGGTATCCTTGTCAATAGGGGTCAGCATCACAAAGAAAATGGACCGGTTGAGGGAGGCCGGAGAAGCTAAGGGTATCAATTTTGGTCGGCAATCAAGGACGTGCCGAAGATGGCGGAGCCTGTCGGAAAATAAAAGCCGGGCCGAAGGGCCCGGGGCAACGTATGGGCGGGAGCGGTTCCCCTGCTGATGGGGACGGGGTGCCGACCTTTTTGGAAGTTGTGAGAGTCCATCTCCATCCGATGCCGAAGGGGGTGTACCGCTTCGTTTCACAAGCGGCCCCCCTCCCTCGATTTTTGAAGAGCCTTTGGCGCGGAGTTTGTCGACAGTTTCAACCGGGCCATGGGTCCGGGTTCAGGCTGTTACAAATCGTCGGGCGGAGGCGTTTTTCCCTCTCGGCTTCGCTTGAGGGACGTGTGTTCGGTGAAACATCGCCTTCCATCGTCTTCGACAATTGCCGGAAATCTCGCAGCCGGTTCTGGGTCCCGGGCTGCCCGCTTTACGCGTCGGGGCGAAAAAAAGCGCCCGGGCCCTTTGAAGTGCACCCCTTAAAGTAGACACAGGAAAACACCCCTGTGAAAATTACTTTAAGGGGTGATTTTCGTGGCAAGAAAAGGACAGAAATTCAAGACATATAGCTTTGAACTGAAAAAGAAGGCAGTGGAAATGAGGCTTCAGGGCATTCCCAAGGCAAAGATTGCTGAAGAGCTGGGGATTCAAGATGTGGGGCGATTAAAGATCTGGATGCGGAAATACCGGGAACAGGGCAATTTTGGGCTAATGGAGCACAGAGGGAGGCGGAAAGAGTACAAGGACCTGGAACGGGAAGTCAAAAGGCTGCGACTGGAGAATGATGTCCTAAAAAAGTGGCTGGAGATTTTGGCAAGGGA
>NZ_FOOK01000016.1 GCF_900113175.1 Planifilum fulgidum
CGATGTTGACCCGGATTTCCTCAATGAGGCGTCTTTCCGAACGAATTCCGTACAAATAACCGATCAAAAGCATTTTGAACAGCATGACCGGATCGATGCAAGGACGCCCATTATCTTGACAATACAAGGGGCGGCATTTTTCCGCGATAAACGAAAAGTCGATGGTTTCATTGATTTTTCTAAGCAAGTGATCTTGGGGAACAAGGTCTTCTATGTTGACTGTTTCGGGTTGAAATTCCCTAGATGGGTTCGTCCTGAACATATAAAAACCTTCCTTCGGAATTGTTTTATTCCGAATTCAACAAAAAAGGCTGTTGACCCTTCTTTGTCAACAGCCTCACGAGCCCGACGGGGCTCGTTTTTTATTGTCTATTTTTTAAAGGAACGAACGCTCGATTTTCCGACAGCTTGTTCTCGGTTCCGGAAATTTTCGTGGAAGGTCTGTATTTGGGAAGTTCCGCCTGTTCCTTGAGGTACCGGTACAAACTGTACAGACCGACGAGGATGACCAAACCCGGGAAACAGAGTTCCAGGAGGGTCAAGGATGACCAGCACCTTTCTTCCTTTTGTCTTTATTGTAACCCTTTGGCACCCGAAGTGTGTAAAGCGGATGTTAAGATCTTCTTGATCTTCTGTAATTTTCCCTTCTTTCCGTCGGGCGACACGCGTCCGTGTTCAGGGACTTCCGCCGCTGGGGCGGGAGAAATGATTTTCAGATCGTCTCCGTAAACTTTATTGTCGCCCTTTCTGCGCATATTTATTCGGAAGCCGGTTTCCGGGGGGACATCCGCCGCTTTTCGCATGAAGAGGGCGGGAGAAGGCGGCCATCAAGAAACATCGTCCACCCGCGCGCATAAATATATACTATCTTCCAAACTTTCTCTTAGCCCTCGCGAGGGAGCGGCTTTTTTTCATTGGACGTGCATAGGTTGGGACGGAATGTCATATGTAGGTAAGAACCGCCGGTGCCAAAGGGAGCGAAGCTTAAGCGGAGGGGGAGCTTCGATGGACATCCTCAAAAAGATCGCCGAGCAGCGGGAGAAAGAGAAGCAATTGGCGTGGGAAGGAACCTTTTCGGAATATTTGGAAATTGTGCGCAAGCGGCCGCAGGTGGCTCAGACGGCCCATTCGCGGGTCTACAACATGATCATCAGTCACGGAGTGGAAGTGGATGAACAGGGGAACAAGCGGTACCCCTTTTTTAGCAGGGAACTTTTCGGGCTGGACCGGGCGATTGAACGCCTGGTGGAGGAGTATTTTCATTCCGCTGCTCGTCGTCTGGACGTACGCAAGCGGATCTTGTTGTTGATGGGGCCGGTCAGCGGAGGGAAATCGACCATTGTCACCCTTCTCAAGAAGGGGCTGGAACAATATTCCCGGACGGACGAGGGGGCGGTGTACGCCATCAAGGGCTGCCCGATGCACGAGGAACCCCTCCATTTGATCCCGCCGGAGCTCCGGGAGGAAGCGGAGCGGGAACTGGGGGTCAAGATCGAGGGGAACCTTTGTCCCTCCTGTCGCCTGCGCCTCAAGGAAGAATACGGCGGAAGAGTGGAAGATGTGATGGTGGAGCGGGTGCTGCTGTCGGAGGACGACCGGGTCGGGATCGGCACCTTCAGCCCTTCCGATCCCAAGTCCCAGGATATCTCTGAACTTACGGGCAGCATCGATTTTTCCACCATCACCGAATACGGATCGGAGTCGGATCCCCGGGCCTACCGTTTCGACGGGGAGCTCAACAAGGCCAACCGCGGACTGATGGAATTTCAGGAGATGCTCAAATGCGACGAGAAATTTTTGTGGAACCTGCTTTCCCTGACCCAGGAGGGAAATTTCAAGGCGGGGCGGTTTGCGCTCATCTCCGCCGACGAACTGATCATTGCCCATACGAACGAGGCGGAATACAAGGCGTTTATCAGCAACAAAAAGAATGAGGCGCTCCAGTCCCGGATCATCGTGATGCCGATTCCCTACAATCTCCGGGTGTCCGAGGAAGTCAAGATCTATGAAAAGCTGATCCGCCAAAGCGATCTGAAGCATGTGCACATCGCCCCCCACGCTCTGTACGCGGCGGCGGTGTTCACCATCTTGACGCGGCTGAAGGAATCGAAAAAGCAGGGAATGGATCTGGTCAAAAAGATGCGCCTGTATGACGGCGAAGCGGTGGAGGGGTACAAGGAAGCCGATGTGGAGGAGTTGCAAAACGAATTCCTGGATGAGGGGATGACGGGGATCGATCCCCGATATGTGATCAACCGCATCTCCAGCGCGCTGATCCGCAGCGATACCAACTGCATCAACGCCCTGGATATTCTGCGTTCCCTGAAGGACGGCCTCAACCAGCATCCGTCCATCACCCGGGAGCAGCGGGAGAAATATCTCAATTTCATCTCCATCGCTCGCAAGGAGTACGATGAACTGGCGAAAAAGGAAGTGCAGAAGGCCTTCGTCTACTCCTATGAAGAGTCGGCCAAGACCCTGCTCGACAATTACCTGGACAATGTGGAAGCCTATTGCAACATGACCAAGATCCGCGATCCGATCACGGGGGAGGAATTGGATCCCGACGAGAAGCTGATGCGCTCCATCGAGGAGCAGATCGGCATTTCCGAGAACGCCAAAAAGGCGTTTCGCGAAGAAATCCTCATCCGCATTTCCGCCTATGCCCGCAAGGGGAAAAAATTCGACTACAACAGCCACGAACGGCTGAGGGAAGCCATCCAGAAAAAATTGTTCGCCGATCTGAAGGATGTGGTGAAGATCACCACGTCCACCAAAACGCCGGATGAGAACCAGTTGAAGAAAATCAACGAGGTGACGGCGCGCCTCATCGATGAAAACGGATACTGCCCGATCTGCGCCAATGAGCTTCTCCGGTATGTGGGCAGTCTGCTCAACCGGTGAAGGGGCGCGCCCGGGCAATGCGCGTTTTTCACCGCCTTCCGGCGGAATGGGCCGCAAGAGCGATCCGCCGGCAGGCGGATTGGTACGGGGGGTGATCGGAAGTGGAAGGCCCGCTCTTCATCGTGTCCCAGGAGGATTGGTCCCTGCACCGAAAGGGTTACCAGGACCAGATGCGCCACAACGAGAAGGTGAAGGAGGCGATCCGGAAGAATCTTCCGGATCTGATCAGCGAGGAAAGCATCATCATGTCGGACGGAAGGCAAGTGGTGAAAATCCCCATCCGTTCGATGGAGGAATACCGCTTCCGCTACAATTACAACAAAAGCAAACAGGTGGGCCAGGGGACGGGGAACAGCAAGGTGGGAGACGTGATCGCCCGGGAGTCCGCTCCCGGAAAGGGTCCGGGGAAGGGTTCCGGGGCGGGGGATCTGCCGGGAATGGATTACTACGAGGCGGAAATCACCCTGGAGGAGTTGGAGGAGATCCTGTTTGCCGAGCTGTCCCTGCCCCGGATGGCCCCCAAGCAGCAGGACGAGATGCAGACCCCGGACATCCGGTTCAATGATGTCCGCAAAAGGGGGCTGATGGGCAACATCGACAAAAAGCGGACCATCCTGGAAGCCATCAAGCGAAACGCCCTCAGAGGGCGGCCCGGTCTCGGCCGGATTTCCGACGAAGACCTGCGCTTCAAAACCTGGGAAGAGGTGGTCCGCCCCCATTCCAACGCCGTCGTCATCGCCATGATGGATACGTCGGGTTCGATGGGAGTCTTTGAAAAATATGTCGCCCGGAGCTTCTTTTTCTGGATGGTTCGCTTCCTCCGCACCAAGTACAGCCAGGTGGACATCCGGTTTATCGCCCACCATACCGAAGCGAAGGAAGTGACCGAGGAACAGTTTTTCAAAAGGGGGGAAAGCGGGGGAACCATGTGCTCCTCCGCCTACCGTCTCGCCCTGGCGATGATCGACCGCCGCTATCCGCCCCACCGTTACAACATCTATCCCTTCCATTTCTCCGACGGCGACAACCTTGTCTCGGACAATGAACGCTGCGTCCGACTCGTCCAGGAATTGATCAAGCGCTCCAACCTCTTCGGCTACACCGAAGTGAACCAGTACGGCCGCCATTCCACCCTGATGAGCGCCTACCGCCACATCCGGGATCCCAAGTTTCGCTACTACGTCATCCGGGAGAAGGGACAGGTGTACGATGCCCTGAAGCACTTCTTCTCGAATCGGGACGAGGAAGCGCCGGCGGGGTGAAGAGACTCCGGAGCATCGCCGGAAGGCGTTTTCAGCCGGGCGTGCACATGCGCCCGGCTTTTGTCGTGAGTTGGAGTGAACCGGAAAGGGGAAGGGGGATCATCTCACCAGATCATTTCTGACGGGAAACCGGCCGCCGAAGCGAAGGGGAACGCCCGCGCCGTCGCGTTCTGCGTGGATGTGGAGATGGGGTTCGCTCGTGTTTCCGGAATTGCCCACCCGGCCGATCCGCTGCCCTTCCTTTACTTTTTCTCCGTTTTTCACGGAAACGCTGCCCCGCTTGAGGTGGGCCAGAAGGAGGCGGGCATCATCCCCGTCACAGGTGAGGATGACATGATTGCCTTCCGGGTTTTCAGGGTCCATTTCCGGCGGGGTCAAATCGGGCAGATCGTCGCGGGCCTCGATCACTTTTCCCGTGCAGGGACTGTACACGGGGTCTCCGAAGATCTCGTACCGGGTCAGCTCCTTCGGATACAGCCCTTTGGCGCGGGTGCCCAACCGGTTCAACCGGACAATGTCCAGGGCATACCGCTGGGGGGGATGCGCGCTGTGATAATTCATCTGCACCTGGCTGCCGCCGTGGGCCACGTAATACGTCCCGCTTCGGAGGGGGAAGGAGATTTCCAGGGCCTCATCCGCCGGCCAGTGGCTGGTCAGCACCCCCAGATTGTAGGTGCCGAAAATCAAGACGAGAAATGCGTAGACGGCGATGGACCATTTCTGTTTTTTGCTGAGCGGTGTCTTGGCTGGAAGGCGGCGCGCCTTTTTCCAGGAGGCGAAGACCGCCGCCAAGAACAGAACAGGCCAAACCCAGCGCAGGGGGTAGCCGCCCCAATCCCAGCGGCCGGAAAAGAATATCCAGACGAAAAACATTGCCAGCGCCAGCAGTTTGACATACCACTCCGTCCGACTCTGAACCGATCCCCTCCAAAGGGAAAGGAGAAGTGCGGCGGGCAGAAGCATACCGACGACCATCAGGATGGGCAAAATCATTTTTTTCTTTCCATGCAAAAAATGGATTTCACCCATCCAATATAGCACAAATATCCATCTCGTTGTCTAGGAAAGGAGATCGGACATCGCGGCGGCTTTGCTCACCTGACGGGAATGGGGCCAAAATCATGGGAAGAAGGAGCCGCATCCCGAAAGCATAAAAAAATCGGGGACCGCCGTCTAAAGCCCGATCATTCCTTCAAAGGATATTCCAAAATCTCCTTTCCGCCCTGGAAGAGCTCCAAGGCGCAAGGAATCCCGCTTTGCTTTCCATCCGTTCATCATGGACGGTCGCTTCACAGCAAATGGTCTCCCCAATCACCGGCCTGAGCGAGTCCTTCAAATCCCCGCCGTTTTGCCGGCCAGGCGGTGTACACCGACAACCCGCGTTCATCCGGCGTCACATGGTGCGCCGGTGTCGCCGGAAATGGAGCAGAACGCTTGCACATCCTCCATGGTGAAGGGGCGCTCCACAGGCAATCGCCGGTTGCACAGGCCTTTTTGTCTCCGGTTTCACTTGGCGTAACGCATATAAACCATGTAATCCAGGCCGCTCAGGCGGCTGTATTTCTGTTTGATCCGCTCAAACTCCTTGAAGCCCAGTTTTTCATACAATCGGATGACCCGGGGGTCCGTGTTCGTCAGCTCCAGGATGTATTCATCGTATTGGGGCAGAGAAAGCAGGTGATTCATGATCGCCTTGGCAACCCCGCGCCTTCGGTACTTGGGGTCGGTGGCGAAAAATTGGATGAACGCCGTTCGTTTCCCCACCTTGATCGGCTTTTGAAATTCCCGTTTGAACACCACGTTGGCGATCGTGCCCTTGTATATGCCAAAATGCTTGCGCAATTCGTTTCGGTCGTGGTTCACCGGGTGAACATCGCTGGCGGTGCAGGCGGCCATTCCCGCGATATTGCCTTCGATCCGGGCGACGTGGAAAACATCCAGGACGAACATGTGCTCCAGCGCCTCGGCCAATTTGTTTTTGTCTTTCGAAAAGAAAGACAAATGGTGGCCAAAGGCATCGACAAAGATCTCGCTGATCCGCTTCTTTGCCGCATCTCCCAATTCCTTTGCGCACAGGACTTCGATCATGGTCAACCGCCTTTTCTCAATGGGGATTGATGAATTTTTACCATTCGTTATAAATGTAATATTTTTTGATTCCCTCTGTCAATGGCCGTCGGTTTTTGGAGAAAAACGAGAAGAAGATTGACAGAGATCCGGATAAATTTTGAATGGAACATGATGGTAGGAAGGAGGCGGATTCACGGGGATTTCCGGTAGGCGGCCCATGCCGGGATCTCAAGGGAAGGTCCGCGTGGGAGGGCATCATTTTTTATTTGCAAATTGTAGCAAGTCCAATGATAATGGATAGAACAAATCTCCATCTTTACTGGGGGGTGACTTGAAATTGCCGGGGAGCGTTTCGTGCGGAGTGACCGGTTGAAAGGGGACTTTGGCCGGTTATTTTCCGGAGATGATGGTTTTCCGGTTCGAAGGCGGCGATCCTCCGCTGGCTGAAGCGTAAACGAGCCGGAATTCCCTGCCGGACGCTGTATGGCAAAGACCGGATTTGTCATTGACGGAGGAGTTGCAGGGGTTCGGGCCTCAAGGGGGCATGCTCCGGCCTGCCTTCGTCCGGATGAAGACACAGGCGCTGAGAGCCGAGCCTGATTATCTTCCCGCCCCTGCCGTTGCGGGCGCCGAGAGCAGATCCCAACATCCGCGCGGTTGGGCGGACTGGAGGAGGCGACGGTAATCGTGGGGATCGGCCTTACCGGTGAAGACGTTTGATCATCGCGCCGGAACGGAACGCGGATCTGGCCGGCAAGATGCGGTCCGCCTGCAGTGTGGGGGATGTGATTCTCCGTTTATTCCGATGAAAGCGGGAAATGTTCCTTCGATGGCCTGTGCGAACGGGGGCATTGTCCCCTCCAGGGAAGATTTCCGGCGAAAGCGTGGCATCGGCATCGCCTGCGGAGATAACGAGATCCGGGCGATCGCCGGGGCGTCGCGCGGGGGGCCGGTTCCACATTCCGGTCACCGGACAGGCAGCGGCACAGGCGCAGGTGCGGGCGATTTGGAGAGAAAACGAGGATGGGGGAATGCGTTGTGGAAGAACTGAAGGAACTCATTCACACCGCCAAGGAATTGTATCGCACGGGGCTGGTGCGGGGAACGAGCGGGAATGTGAGCGTCCGGGATCCGGAGAGCCCCGGCCGGATGTGGATCACTCCCTCGGCGATCCCCTATGACGAAATCACCGTGGAGGATTTGGTGCAGGTGGATCTGGAAAGCGGCACACCGGTCCGCGGGAGCCGCAAACCTTCCTCGGAGACGCCGATGCACAGGGCGATCTATCGGCTCCGGTCCGATGTGCGGGCGGTCGTCCATACCCATTCCACCTACGCCACCATGTTCGCGTGTGCGGGGGAAGAGATTCCCGCGGTCCATTATCTGATCGCCGAAATCGGGGACCGGGTGCCGGTGGCGGACTATGCCGTATACGGTTCGGAGGAGTTGGCCAGAAACGCCGTCGAGGCGCTCAGAAGGGCCGGCGCCAACGGAGCGCTCCTGAAAAATCACGGGGTGATCGCGGTGGGGGAAAGCCTGTCCAAGGCTTATGTCCGGGCGGAGATCATCGAAACCGTCGCCCAATTGGCCTTCGGCGCCAAAATGATCGGCCGCTGGGAGCTCCTCACACCGGAACAATTGGAGGAGACGCGCAAAAACTTTGGTTCCTACTTTGCCGCCCGAGAAGATCGATAAAAAGGGGAGAATGGAAATTTTCGCGGGAAATTTCCCTGCAGGAACCGGCTCAGGTGGAATTCAAACAGTGTCCGGCCATGTTGGATGATTCGAATCCTCAGTGCCGCTTCTGTTATCGGAGTGTGAAAGAGTTTGTGACCAAGAATTTTATGCTTCGATCCACCAGTGGTTGGAAATCCGACTTCCAGGCAGAAATGGATCATCCCATATTTTTCGCCCAGATTTCACTGCTGCTTGGATGTGTGTTGGTATGAGAGAATGAAGAAGGAAAACCGAAGAAATTCTGTTTATGGAGGTATCTTTATGAAAAGTATGTTCACAAGAAGATGGTTTCGGAGAAAGCGTTTTGCCTTCGTTTTTTTAAGCCTTGTTCTCTGCGCGACGATGATAATCCCTGACGCAGCCAGTGCAGCATACTATAACACCTATACCACCGTGGATACACTCCCTGATGCGCATGGGTGCACTGCCGTACAGGGGTTTGCCGTGGGATCCACTTACGTATATTCCATAAAAATCAAAAAGGATGAAACCAGGGCGGTCATTTACCGAACCAGAATGAGCGACGGGACCACCACACTCATGAAAAACGGTGATGACGGGACAACTTACGCCACCTACCTGGGTCACGGCAATGATATTGCACTCCATAGCAACGACGGAAAGTACTATATGTTTGTCGTTACTATGAAAAAAGGCGCGATGAGTCTTGTTAAACTGCAGTATGTAGGAAATACCTATTACAAAGTGGGCAACTACACAATCAGATATAACGGTGAGGATGTGTCAATGTCGGGAGTTGCTATTACCGGAAAGGACAGCAAAAACATCTATTTTCTCTTTAAATCTTCGACGAAATTCTACAGGGGATCGCTTCCAATCAACGCAACAAGCGGTACGATTCATGTGACGCATGCCTTTGACTTAAACGTTGAAGATGCGCTGGTCAATGGCAAGCCCGTCAAGGACTTCTTGCCCTCGTGGACAACCCAGGGAATCGGTTTATATAAAGATACATTGTATTTTCCGGTGACTGAAACAAATGATCCGGATGGTTTCAACAACATCAGCGTTGTACTTGTTTATCGCAATATATCTGCCGCTTCGGGCACGATCTATGCGGATGATGATCTGTCATTCCGGATTACATCCAGTGCATACAAAAAGCTTTTCGAGATCGAGGGCGTTGGCATCGCCAACGGAGATAAACTCTGGTTCAACACCAATCGGACAACCGAGCAAGGCACTGCTTCCGACAATGTAGGATACTTTAATGGCTATAGCGCCTCCGATGAATAAACATGGATTCCATTTGTCGAGTCGAGTATCCCCAAAAGGCTGCGGCTTTGCATGGAGCTTTCTGTGGGCATGGACGCGCAGCGATACATTATAGGAGGTTGTCTCCCCACTCCATGCAAAGCCGCTTTTTTCATTTTTGGAGACACCAAATAATGAAGCCTGATCGGCTCGGGCGTCGGGGGAACATTGCCAACCACCCCTCAGGCCGGCTGCACCGGGTGCTGAGGGGCGGGGAAGCGAAAAGGGACGCCTGCATGTGAGAGGCGCTGCCGATGGCGGATGGCAGCGCCTCCAGTATTTGTCGATGGGAGTGATTCCAAGTGGCGGAGAAGGTCACCGCAGAATCAGCCATTTGGATCCTCTTAAATGGATCAGTTTTTCTCTCGCAACCAAATCCCCGGCGGTGTCGCTGTAATATTCCACGTAGGCAGCCAATCCATCTCTTGTGTATTTTAATCCCTCGAGCGATTCCTGGATGCTTTTGTAGGAGGTGGCGACGAGGGACAGTTTCTGGCTGTTGGTCATGTCGGCCCATGCCTGTTCCTTGACGTACACTTTGACGAAAATGGTATAGGAGCTTTTTCCCCGTTTCGAGGGGTCTTCCTCATATCGAATGAAGGCGATCCGTTCGTCCTTCTGTTTCACCTTGTCCAAGGCCTGTTTGATCTGGCGATGATATGCTTTTTCCTCCTCGATTTGCTTGCGTTTTCGGGCTTCGGCTTTCTGTCGGGCGCGGCGCTCGGCGGCTTCGTGGTCTTGGAGGATCTTTCTCCCGATTTCGGGGTCGAATCCATCCTTGGTCACATATCCCTTGTGGGCCCAGATCCCCCGCTTGAGACGCCGGGCTTCCTTTTGAGCGGAGAGGTATGAGTTGATGGTGATGTCCGTCCACTCTCCGTCCGGTATCACCACCCGGGCCAAGCCTTCCCTGATCATTTCATCGTTTAGGGACTCGGCCGGCCTGCCGTAGAGAATCTGGCCCACGTAACCGTTTTCTGTTTTCTTTAAATAGTAAAAGTGATCGTCATTGCCCTTTTGATTGAACTGCTGCACCTTCTTTTTCAAAAACTCGACGGCTTTTTGGCCGTGGTAGGAATCGGGGGGAGGGGTGTCCACAAAGGCCAGATCCATGCGGATTTGCCTGCCGTCGGCTTCCAACACCAGGGTGTTTCCATCCACAACGTGGTAGGCGGTGGCTTGCCCCTGCAAATCCCAGGATTGAACCAAAAAAATGGCGGCCAGGAGCAATAACCCCGAAGCAACGGCAAAAATCCCCAGAAGGATCACCAGCCATACGGGCAATTTCATCGTGCAACGCCTCCTTGGAAGTGCTTTCGGGTCATCCTTTAATTGCGTCCTTTGATTTAATCCCGGGTCGTTTCCGGCAGTGGTACTGATGACGATTGCCCCGGCCGCCGCTGGTTGAGGATCATTCGCGAAACGGATCCACCTGGTCATGCCGGGCACCGGATCCGGGGGTGTCGCCTGCTAAGATATGAAGGGGTTTGGCAATGCCGGGAAAGAGCGTTTGTCCCGTCAGGGATCAAGAGACACGTTTTTATTTTTTTAACGGGCGGCTGGATTCCTTTTTTGCAGAGACCCGCGTGGCCCCGTTGGGAACAGAGACAAAATCCATCATTACAATAACAAGTTTTCATGTATCTGCCCAGTTCGAAATGGCCTGTTTTTGAGTGGCTGGAAAAGTCGTTTCCACTGGCCGCCGCGGTGTTGAAACATTTCAGTATGGAAGGGGTTTGCTTAAGTTCCTACCGGGAAACCCTCGGGAGGGGTGATCAAAAATCCGTAGAAATAGGGAAAAGGGGTATCGAAGACGTTTGGCGGCGGACGCCGGCTTGGCCGGTCAGATGTATCCGGATCCGAGCCTGTGTCCCCTCAGGTCCCGCATGTGGTGAAGCGGATCAACCAAGGGCTGCAGCGCGCCGAAATTCACGGGGTTCGGTGTCCGCCGTCAGCAGATGTCGCAGGAAAGGTGTGTCCATCCAAAAAATCGATGCAAACGTCGGAAAAGGAAGGAAGCGGTCCGAGAACGTTCCGGTTCTCGGATCGGGTGGTGCGGGCCCTGACCGCATGCAGGGGATTTCCGCGAGTTTGAACCCGTTGGATTTTCCCTTCTGGAACGCTCCTCGTTGCTTGGCTGCAGAAAACCGGAATCTTTCTCCGGACCATCCGGTTTGACCGAACATTTTGAAAGGAAGGATTGCCATGAAAAAGTGGAAGGTCCTGCAGAAGCTGTCGGATCTCGGTGTCGTTGCCGTCATCCGCACAAAAAAGGCTGAAACGGCCGAAAACATCGCCTGGGCCTGTCGGGAAGGCGGGCTGTCCGCGGTGGAGATCACCTTCACCATTCCGGGGGCGGACCGGGTGATCCGCCGCCTGCGGGAAGAGGATGCCTTCGGCGAATTGATCGTGGGAGCGGGCACCGTCCTCGACAGCGAAACGGCCCGCATCGCGATTCTGGCGGGCGCCCAGTTCGTGGTCAGCCCCGGTTTTGACGAGGGGACGGCCCGCCTCTGCAATCGGTATCAGGTGCCGTATATCCCGGGTTGCATGACCGTTTCCGAAATGATCCGGGCAATGGAATGCGGGGCGGAGGTGATCAAGCTGTTTCCGGGCGCGCTGTTTGATCCTTCCGTCATCCGGGCGATCAAGGGTCCGCTGCCCCAGGTGTCCATCATGCCGTCGGGCGGCGTGGATCTGGAGAATGTGGAGGAATGGATCCGAAACGGAGCCGACTTCGTGAGCGTCGGCAGCCACCTCACCGCTCCGGGGGAGCAGGGGGATTTCCGGAGGGTGAAGGAATTAGCCGCCGAATATGTGGAACGGGTCCAACTGGCCAGGGGGAAGAGGGGGAGGTGAACTCCATTCCTGGTCTGGAAGTCATCGGTTATGAGTTTGAATAATTACTGAGATAGGGGAAAAAGGTTGTGCCGTTCCTTCGGCACAACCCTTTTTGTTCAAGGAAATGAGGTAGATTTAATATTTATGCAAATAAATATTGCGGTATTTATTTCTGGGATAAATGGAAACAAAAATTCAAAATAATGAGTTGTGTTTTTAACTAAAAATTATTAAAATAGTAAATGATAGTTGGAATACATTTGAAGATGAGGTGGTTTAATGGAGGAATTCCGGAAAGACGTTATCCAGGAAATTTTATATACCCAATTGATTGCGATAAAGAACTTAAATGAAGCACTGAAAAAAGATGAATTTACCATGCCGGATTCTGTTGTTCATGCACGGCGGCAATTGGCCCATTATTTTCTTAACAATGGAAGAAAACCTTTGTTAGGCTTGAATGAATGGGTGACAGCGATGCTGCAACCAGTTAAGACATGGTTGCCCGAGGCGGAAGATTTCATCAATTTAGAAGCTCCACTTTGGGAGAACAACGGATGGAGCCGGGATTCCGAATATTTTTTGCAAGCATACGGGAGACCAGAAGACTATCAGGAACTAACAGTGTTAAAGGTTCTTGAATATTGTCGTAAGAATAACGATCAAGAGGGTTATGTTCTTTTTCGGAGCTTTCTGTCAGATCCGGAATGGGCAGTTGTGTCGGAAGAAGAGTTGAATCAGATGGCCGCGTCGTTTTCGGATGAGTTTTTGAAACAGCAGATAAGAGCTTGTTATGAGCCTTTTGCTGAGTGGGAACAGGCCAGAAAGTGTCCTTATTGCGGCTGGAGTTTATTAAAAAAATCAGGATTGTGGCACTGCGGTCACGCTAATGTGTGTTTTGATTTGGAAGGATCAAACAAATGGTCTCTACAAACGGCTGAGCCCTTTCCTTTTGGGAAAGATACGCGCGTCTATCGGCTTCGGCCTGGGATCCACCGCTATACCCTGATCCCTGGAATTCCTGAAAAAAGGATAGCCGAAAATTTGAGCAAGATCCATCGCGTCGAACGTTACCCGGAACAGGATCGATTTGATCTTGCTGTTTATCTGGACAACAGAAATATTTATTTAGATGTGAAATGCTTTCGAAGCCCCGATCATTTGGCAACCTATATTGAACGATTGGGGCCCGAGAGATTGGAAGAGTTCCGAACCCATGCCTGGTTTGTGATTCCGAGGGAATACGCCAGTAAAGGTTACATAAATCGAGTCCGCAATCGAATCGAACTTCAGGTGAATGTTTGTGAAGAAGATCAGCTGTATCAACTGCTGAAAGAAGGAGTGGTGTCATGAACCGTCTGACATTGTTTCAATTGTGTGAAGAGATCGGGAAAAAGGGGTATTTTGATGCTCTCGGTTTTGGTGTCGAGAGAGGTGAGATCCACCGGAAGAAACGGTTTGTTGAAGTGGAATTCACTCTGTACGGAGGATATCACAGTGGACTCAGTGATTGGCCGGCAAAAGACTTGTGGGCGGCTTTGAAAGGATGGGAGGAGTTGGTACTCCCGAATAGCGCTGATGTGGATCGGATTCGACGCCTACGTTTGCTTGTTTATTCGTTTCAAAACAAAGCCATTTGGGAAGAAGCCCTTTCATTATATCTCAAAGTTGAGGAACGCTATCGCCTGTTTACAGTGGATGAATCGGGACGTTTTCACCCGCGTTCTGTTTCTCCGGTGGTTTGTTCCGACAGAGAGAAAATATACGAGAAGATTCTCTCTGCCGCCATTCCCCGCAGAAAGCGAAAAATCCCCTTGGCTCGGCCCGGTGAATGTTTTCAATACGATCGCGAGGAAACAAACGACCAATACTTTGTAAAAATACCTTCTGGTTTTGTCGTTTCTTCGCCTATGGAGATCACTCGCGGAAAGAAACGTCCATTTACCCCTCCAGTCGATTTTGACTGGGCGAAGTTGGGCAGGGAAATGGATCGCATCCGGGAAGAAAACGGTTTAAAACCGGTTGATTATGCCGGCCGGATGGAAAAGTTGTCCTTGGTCCCCTTGAATGGACAAGGTAAGAAATCCATGAATATTACCGGATTGACACATATTCTGGGAGGCTTGGGCGCAGGGAAGTCCACATGGATGGTGGCTGTGGCTTATGAACTGGTGAAACGACAAGGGGCCAAGGTTGGATTTATCGAAAGTAGCGTAGCCAATATATTGAAACGGGCCGAAGAGCTTCGCGCGCTCAATCTCTCTGTGGCCACCATTATTGGTACGGGCCAGCGGATCGATCATGAAAGGGAATATTTGGATCGGCCGGGATTGACACTGGAAGAGATCGCATCGGATTCCAGCCTGATCGACTTGTCTTCGCTTTGTTTGCTTGAATCCCTTGCGGAAGACGAAACTATAAATAACAGATATCCTTGCCAACGTTTGTATAAAAGCAATGATAGGAAAAAGCGTTATGCTTGTCCCATGGCATCAGAATGCGGACTGTATCGGCAACTGGCCACTTTGGATCAAGCGGACGTGTGGATCGCCACGCCAGCCAGTTTGGTGTTTACCCGCATACCTCCCCAAATTTGTCCGGATAACCCCACTTTATACGAAGCGTTTTATGAGGCGTTGGATGTGGTGTTCGTCGATGAAGCGGATGCCCTTCAGGAAGTTTTTGACGAATTGTTTATTCGTGATGAAAAATTGTTCGGAGATCGCGGTCACCTCATTGAAAACGCCATTCGCGATATTCGCAATGCCTTACACGGTTTGTATGAACCGGGGGGACATTTTTTAACGCGTTATTTGCGGCGGTGTGATAATGCCCTCGATGCAACACGCTGTCTGTTCCAATTGATCAAAGAGCATCCCAAAATTCAGGAATATTTGCGGAACCGTGTTTCTTTCAAATTCCAGTGGGAGCATAAAGTGCGATGCTCACTCAAAAGATGGAATCCCACTGCCGATCTGAATCCGTTTTTTAAAGTGTTAAAGACTTGGAACCAGTCCCCCTTCCGAAGTGAATTATGGGAAGAGCGTCATCGTAACGGTACGGTTTGGTATCAGAAAATCGAGGATTTTCTTGACGGAAATATCGATCTTCAGCAATTGCTGGCCTTAGCTCCCGATAAATCTTTGAGTAAGTCTGAAATAAGGAATATCGAGGCGGAATGCCGATTTTACCTTTGGCTTTGTCGGCTGGAATCAAGCTTGGATTATATCACGGAGCGTTATCCCCAGTTACTTTCTTTTGTGGAGGAGCTAGAAGTTGATCTTCCCTTCAGTGCCGCAAAAAACCCGTTATTACCCCACCTGCCCACGCCAACGCTGGGATACCGTTATGGCTATCGCCTAGTTAAGGAAGAGGACTCCCAAAACCTGGTCATGAAATTGATTGAATACAATACTGTCGGTCGTTTTCTTCTTTACCGGTTCCCCGATCTTTTCCGGCCGGCAGGGGACGGGGCGGGGCCTGCTGTTATTCTCTTATCCGGAACAACCCTTGCTCCCCGCAATGCTCATTTTTCCTTGTCCGTGACTCCGGAATGGTTGATTACTTCCGACAACAAGGCTTCGGAAATCACTCAAAAGTTTGTTCCCATAACAGATTCGACAGGTCGCCATATACGCGTGTCCGGAATGAAGCCGTCGGAAAGGCGGACAGCCCTCAAAGAATTGGCGCGTCAGCTGCCTTCGTTGATCGAGGTAGAAAAAAATCATTGGAAGAATCAGAGAAGGGTGCTCATTGTGACCAATTCTTATCGTGACAGTGAGGCGATGGAAGAAGTTTTTTCCCGTTCACCGCTCCAGGGGCGGATCAAATCTTTGACGCGAAAAATCAAAGATTCCATACATGTCACACGTCCGCGCCTCATGGAAGTTGCCAAAGAAGTGGATGCCCTGATCACCCCGCTTTCCGCCATGAACCGCGGGGTGAACCTGGTCGACGAGAATCGGAAAGCTCTTTTCGGAACAGCATTATTTGTCAGCCGTCCTTATCCTCCTCCCCAGGAAATTGCCTACATTCTCTCTTTTATTCACAGCCGTATCCCTTCTTTAATCCTACAGGTTCAAAGGGAAGGGTTGTCCGGAAAAGAGGCGCTTTCCTGTTTTCGCAAGATCTGTCATGCCATTTTTGAGAAAATGCATGACGAGCCAAACTTCTGGATGCAATTGAGCGATGAAGAGCGGTTGGACTTGGCTTGGTATTTGTTTGTTCCGATTTGGCAGATGGCTGGCCGCCTTGTCCGGGGAGGAATGCCTGCTCGACTGTTGTATATCGATTCAAGCTTTGCTTCCGGTACTGAAGCGTCCACTCTTTTTCAGTCTTGGCATCAATTGTTTGAGCCCTATAAGGATCACTGGCTTTACCAAGAATTATATGGCCCCTTCTTGTCCTCGTTGGAGTCTCTCGTATTCGAAGAAAGTCGGAAATGAGGAGTGATGATTTATGACGAATCAACACCGATTACATTTGTTTGCCTTTGACGTGACTCATCCCCCTGTGCCGGATCAACCGGTTTATGGTTTAAGGTTCTCCCCTTCTTGGCGTGAGATGATTTGGCCCGGCCGTTCTGAAGGGTGTCATGTGAAAACGCCGGGTTTGGCCAGTTTGAGAGAGGAGTTGATGCAGCTATATCCCGGCTTGTTATACACCCGCTTCGACGAATCGGCTCTTGCCGGAAAGACGCCTGCACTTGTTGCTGAACAACCGATTCCAGCGGATGTGCTTGCTTGGCACTTTACCCGCCATTTCAAGCGGATCGGAAAATCCGCCTCCTTCGATGCGTCCGATGTCGAATGGTCCCGCATCGATTGGGCTAAGGTGGATCATCAACAAGACGCGATATTCAGCTGGCTGCCAGCGTATGTGTCCCGTCGTTTTGCCGAATCCGCCAAACCCTTCAGAGTCATGGAGTATAAGCGAAAGACGAAACAGCAGGTGTTTGAAGGAGAATTGCGGTTTTATCCGGTTTTTCTGAACGGAAAATATGGCTGCATGACTGAACCCTACAAAGGATATTCCTATGCCGTTTATTTTTCAGTGGAAACGCGCGCAAACCAACCTGGAAGAAAATTTTTGTACATTCATCCACGAATTCATCGCTTCGTTTCCGTGTCTGTCAAAAGGGGGTTGTCGCCTAAAAGAAATGGCACGGTGTTGATCCGTTTGCCTCACAGACAAGGAAAAACACCCTTTGTTCCGGTAACGATTACCAAGAGCTCCAAACAGGGAGTTGCAGCGGAGTGGAAAGAAGATTGGATACCGGAATACTTGAATTATTTTCTTCCCGAACCTTTGGAATTGGAATCCCTTTTGAGTGAGCCGTCCAGATATCAAAATGTGGAGGGAGAAATTTGCGCATTACTATTGTACAATCCTGTTTTTTATTCTTCCTATTACAATGAAAAAGTGGCCAAAGGCGGGATGGGGCTTTCGGAGAGAAAGCAACTGTTTGATCTTTTTCAAGAGGTTTTTCCGGAATTGGAACCGTTGCAGCCGCTAAAGGAAGTGAAAACCAAACGAATTGTAAAAAAGAAATTCCCTATGACTGTAACCGATTCTGAAGAAAGTCGTTTACGGATCAATTGTCACACGACCGATCCTGTATTTCAGAATTTGGTTGAACAAATTGAAGGATTGACCGACTATTTCTCAAGGCAGGATAATTGTGTGTACAAACTGCGTGCCAGTGGGCCTGAAATGGTGGTGGAGTTGAGGCATTGTCCGGACAGCGGTGTCGTCCAGGATGTAGATATCAACCATCCTCACCGGACTCTGCGCAGAATGAAAACGATGATAACAAAATGGGGTAAAGCGCATGGTGCGTTGGTGATGATCGAACCGAAAAAAACCTGGTCGGAAAATCCGAAGGCTGATCCCAAACATGCATTGCGGGTTGCCTTTGCGGAATGCGGACAGATCACCCAATTTTTGCATGACGATAATGAGGAAAATTTTGAACACAGGGTGAAAAACGCCTTTTTCGATCTGCTGAGCGATTTCGGGGTCTATACGCATCACCTGATTGAAGGGGTGGATCGGGAACGGGTTTGGTTGTTTGTTACCGCCTTCAGGCCCCACGAATTGAATGAGGGCCGCGTATTATACGCCCGTTATGACGGTGATCGCTATTTGATCCGTATGGAAGGAGACGACGGATCTTGGAGGGCCTTGCCCGAGTTTATTACCGATGCGGGAGGTTTAAAACAGGGGCTTGAAAGAGATGGCCTGACAAGAGAGAAGCAACCTGAAATCGAACGAACCATCCTTCAAATTCTGCAGGAAACGGAAAGGCCTCTGACTGTTGTTTTTGATCGAATTCCTTTGACCAAGTTGTATTATCCCGTTCAGGATAAACACCTGATTAATGGAGACTGGATCCTGACGAGGCCTGAACTTGATTACCAACGCAACCGCCTCCGCATTTTGCGAATAACGACGGGAGATCAGGTGCCTGATTACTACAACGATGAATACGGAAAAGCTTATTCATACCGTTCCGGACTGTTCCTCTCTGAGGATGGTGTTTACTATAGCCTTGGGCAAAAACCGAAAACCTATCGAGGAGCTGTTTTGCTTACAAAAGCTACCGATCCTTCGGAGCTATTGCTTCAACCCAATCTGGTGGAAATTTTGCCAGTGGGACATTGGGACCCCGGTGAAGTGGAAGAGGCCGTTCGACAGCTTCACATGTTGCGAAAGGCAAATCTGACCTATGATCATCATACGATTTATCCGGCACCGTTACACCGATTGAATGCGGCAAAAAAATATTTGGAGGCGTTTCTCACTGTTCAAAGGAGCGTCAAAAATGATCGCGTGAGAATATAATGTGCCGATGAAGTGAAAACTTCGGTATGGTAACAAGAAAGCGGATGCTCCTGGGCATCCGCTTTCGCTTTATAAAAGAAAGCTTCACCACTCCCCCCGTTTCCGCCGGGCTTCGTCGTAATTCCCCTCAAAGCGGGTCAGGATGCCGTTTTCCAGCCAGTAGACGGGAGCGAACAGCTGGTTCAAAAAGTAGCGGTCATGGGAGACGGCGAGGATGGTGCCGCGGAAATCCCGCAGCGCCTCTTCCAGCACCTCCCGGGAGTCGATGTCCAGATGGTTGGTCGGCTCATCCAGAATCAGCGCGTTCACTTCGCGGTGCATCAGCTGGGCAAGCCGCAGGCGCATCCGCTCGCCGCCGCTCAGATCCCGGATCTTGCGGAAGACGGAGTGGCCGTAGAAGAGGAACCGGGCAAGAATCTGCCGGGCCGTGCCCGCATCTAAGGGGACTTCTTCCCGGAACGCTTCCAACACGGTCATGTCCGGGTCCCCCTCCCAACCCTGCTGGGAAAGATATCCCGCCTTGACCGACGGTCCCACGTACACTTCGCCCCGATCCGGCGCAATCTCACCGGTCAGGAGGCGGAGAAGGGTGGATTTTCCCGCACCGTTTTTTCCCACCACCGCCACCCTTTCGCCGGATCTTACCACCAGGTTTGCCCCCCTCAGGACCGGCTCCCGGCCGTAATGCTTGTAAATGTCTTCGAGCCGGAACACGATCTCCCCGCTCCGCTCTTGGCCGCCGAAGTTCAGGGCCATTTTTTTCCGCTCCAGGACCGGCCGCTTTAGCATCTCCATCCGCTTGAGGGCCTTTTCCATGCTGGAGGCCCTCCGGTGAAGGCCGGCGCTGGGAGGGTTGGAACGGTTGGCCCACTCCCGCAACCGCTTGATGGCTTCCTCCATCTTTTTGATTTTCTTCTGCTGTTCCCGGTAAGCCTGGAATTCCGCCAGCAGGCGCTGTTCTTTTTCCCTGACGAAGTGGGAGTAATTTCCCTGGTACAGGGTGCTCCTGCCGTCTTCCAAATCGATGATCCGGTTGACGACCCGATCCAGGAAATAGCGGTCGTGGGATACGACCACCACCGCCCCGCGCCATTGGGATAAAAGCTCCTCCAACCATTCCAAGGCCGAAAGATCCAGATGGTTGGTGGGTTCGTCCAGCAGGAGCAGGTCGGGTTCGGATAGCAACACCTGGGCCAGACCGACCTTGGTCTTTTCCCCGCCGCTGAGGTCGGCAAAGGGACGATCCGGAACATCTTCCGGAAGACGGAGGCCGCGCACCACCCGGCGGATGCGGGCCTCCATCTCGTACCCGCCACGTTTTTCGAATTCCTCCTGGCAGGCCTGATATCGATTCAAGATTTGTTCCATTTGCTTTTCATCGAGCGTGGCATCGGCCATCCGGTTTGCCAGCTCTTCCATTTTCCGTTCCAGATCGATCAGCTCCGCAAAGGGGGAGCGCAGCACGTCCATCACCGTCGCTCCCGGGTCCGCCTGGGGAACTTGTTCGAGGTAGCCGATCCGAGCCCCTTTGGCCAGAAACACCGTTCCCCGGTCGGGCGCGATTTCTCCCGCCAGGAGGCGGAGGAGCGTCGTTTTTCCCGATCCGTTGGGACCGACCAGCCCGACCCGTTCACCCCGCTTGACCACGAAACTCACGTCGCTCAATACCCAGCGGTCCTCCAGATGTTTGCCCACGCGATCGGCCGCAATGATCATCGGCATGCCCTCCTTGAAAAACAAAACACCGCAGGCAAGGTTGCCCCACCTGCGGTGTGGTTGTTGTGAACGAAAAGCCGCAATCCGTGTGAAGGGAACCTTCCTCATGCACCGGTCGTTTTCGGATGGCTGAAAAAGGGCACACGAATCCCGTTTGCGGCCAATCGATAGGTAATATTGGAAATTTCATTCCACCAAGCCATCCGACCGGCACACATCGTTCCCTTCACCTCCCTTTGCTCAGGTAAAATTGATTTTATATATTTTCCGTCCGATTTTCAAGGGGCATCGACCGCCTGGGTTTCTCAATAAAACGTGCGGATCAGCTCCAGCTCCTCCGAACAGGAGACCTCGTAGCCGGACAAGGTGGCGGGGACGATCGCGGCTTCGCCCCGGGAAAGCGCCATTTCACCGCCGGGCCAGTGCAGGGCGCCCTGCCCTTTCGTCACGATCAGGATGTCCGGGTTGTTTTGGCGTCCCAAACGGAAGGAATGGTGTCCCGGCGCCAGGTTCCATCGGTCGATGGTGAAATAGGGGCAGGAGACAAGGCGGGATCCGCGCAGGCCGCCTTCCAGAGTGAGCGCCGTTTCCTCCGGGAAGGGGTCCGGCTGCGATCCGTACCGCAGGACGTCGGCCGCCTTGTCGATGTGCAGTTCGCGGCTTCGTCCGTGTTTGTCGACGCGGTCCCAGTCGTATACCCGGTAGGTGACGTCGGAGGTCTGCTGGATTTCGAGCACCGTCGTGCCGGCCAGCAGGGCGTGCAGTGTCCGCGAGGGGACGAACACCAGCCGGCCCGGCGCAATGGGCGCGTACTGGAGATATTCCCGAACGCGCTTCTCTTCGACAGCCCGGAGGTATTCCTGCCGCGACGAAAAGCGGTGGCCGTAGATGACGCGCCCGTCCTCCGGGCAGTCCAGCACGTACCAGGCCTCGGTCTTTCCGAAATCCGACTCCGCTTGGCGGGCGTATTCGTCGTCCGGGTGCACCTGGACGGACAGATCCTGCGCCGCTTCGATCAATTTGATCAGGAGGGGAAACCGGGGTTGCGGACTGGTTCCGAGATAGGCTTCCGGATATTCCCGCACGAGATCGTTCAGGTTTTTTCCCCGGAAGGGGCCTTCCCCGACGATGCTGGTTCCGTTCGGATGGCTGGAGATGAGCCAGTATTCGCCGATCGGTTCTTCTGTTTCGGTGCCGAACCAGGATTTCAGCCGGTGCCCGCCCCAGATCCGCGGCACGGCGAGGGGGGTGAATTTGACCGGTTCCGTTTTTTTCATGAAAACCACCTTTCACTGTAAGGTTCCATTTTGCGCGCCCATGTCACCACGGGATGGGGGCGGTGATGCCGCAACGGCGGACGACGTCTTCCACTTCCCGTTTGATTTCGGACAGCCGGGCGGCGCTGTCCGCTTCGGCCCTGAGCACGAGAATCGGCTGGGTGTTGGAACTGCGCACCAAAGCCCACCCGGAGGGGAATTGTATCCGGGCGCCGTCCACATCGACAATCGGGTATTTCCTCGCGAAGTGCGCTTTCACCTGCTCGATCACCGAAGCTTTCTTCGTTTCTTCGCAGGGCACCCGCGTTTCCGGCGTGGCGTGGTACTGCGGCACGTCCGCAAACAGGGCGGAAAGGGGACGCGTCTCCCGGGACAGGATCCGCAACAGGCGCCCCGCGGCGTACAGCGCGTCGTCAAACCCGTAGTACTCGTCGTTGAAGAACAGGTGGCCGGACATCTCCCCCGCAAAGGGCGCCCCGGTTCGCCGCAACGTCGCCTTGATGTGGGAATGTCCCGTGCGGTGGAAGCGGGGATTGCCGCCGAGCCGCTTGATTTCTTCCACCAGCGCCTGGGAGCACTTCACCTCGACCCAGGCATCGCATCCCGGATATTTCGGCAGAATTTCCCGCCAGTAGAGAATCATCAGCTGGTCCCCCCAGCGGATGTTGCCCGTCTCGTCCACCACGCCGAGGCGGTCGCCGTCGCCGTCAAAGGCGATGCCCAGGTCAGCTCCCGTCTCCTTCACCGTCCGGATGAGATCCGTGAGATTTTTCGGATCGACGGGGTCCGGATGGTGGTTGGGGAAAGAGGGATCCGACGTGCAGTAAAGGGGAATCACTTCACAACCCCAGCGCTTTAAAGCTTCCGGAGCGAAGGAGGAAGCGGTCCCGTTGCCGCAATCCACGACCACTTTCAACGGTCGGCCTTCGAGCCGGATCTTTTCCTTAAGCATGTCGAGGTAGGGCGTGCGGATGTCCACCGATTTGGAAGGGGGCGTTTGGGGGATTTCCGGTTCGGGACCGGTTTCGGCGGCCGCTTCCGCCATTTCCTTGTACAGGCTTTTGACCGCGTCGCCATACAGGGTTGTCCCGTTTTGCGCCACTTTGAACCCGTTTTCATCGGGCGGGTTGTGGCTGGCCGTGATCATGATGCCGGCGGGAACATCCAGGTGTTCCAGGCTGAAGTAGAAGATGGGGGAGGTGACTTCCCCGATGTCCAGCACTTCGCATCCTTCCCGGACGAGACCCGCGGTGATCGCCCGGGCGAGGGAGGGAGAACTTTTTCGGTTGTCGCGGCCGATCACCACCGAACGCTGCCCTTCGGCGCGCACCCGGCGGGCGAAGGAGCGGCCCAGCCAATAGGCGAAGGATTCGTGGATCTCCTTTCCGACGACGCCCCGGATGTCATATTCCCGAAACACGTGAGAAGCGATTCGGTCAGCTGGTTTCGTCATCGCGCATCCCCTCCCGCATTTTGTGGTATATGGCTTCCGTCAACAAATAGGCCAACGTGGATTCGGCTCCCCGGTTGCGGTTGGGCCCGTTTTCCGTCAAGCCGTCGCAACAGGAACCGTCCGCCGGGTCGGCCATCGGCACCCGGAGGTCATTGTCTCCGTGGAACCACGCCCGGCATTTCTCCAACACGTCCCGGTAGCCCGCATCCCCGGTCACCGCATAGCCCTGCTCGCAGGCCATGGCCAGTTTCATCACTTCCACCGGCTGTTGGTCCCATTGGCTGCCGCCTTGCCGGGTGCACCATCCCCGGTTGCCCACGGGTCGAATGAATCCTTCGGGCGATGTCATTTTCTCGATCAGGAAATCGAGGCTCTCCCGGGCGGTTTGTTCCGCCTCCCGTGACGGGAAGGTCCTGTGCCACTGGAACAAGGCCCAGGGGAAGACGCCGTTGCTGTAGGTCATGACGTCCTCAAACCATCGCCATCCCGGACCGGAGTGCTTGCGGAAGCGCTGGATCAGCTCTTTTCCCAGACGCTCGGCGGTCGCCGGCAGATCCCGCAAAATCCAATTCCGGAACAATGGTTCGAGCCGGGGATTCGCTTCCGCTTCGCGCAGGAGCAGGCAGGCCGCCGAAAGGCTGAAGGCGAAGCCCCGGGGATATCGGAGTCGATCGACGGCGCGAAAACCGGTCCGGCACAAGTCTTGGGCGATGCGGGAACGATCGCCGTCGGGATCCCAAACCGCGGCGGTCGCCGTGGACCACAGCGTGCGCCCCAGGCAGTCGTCCGACGGCTCTTCCTCTTCCCACCGGCGGTTGTACGCGACGTTGTTGTGGAAGTGGCCGTCCTCCTTTTGGACCCAGACCAGGAATGCCAGGTACGTGTCGGACAGGCGGGCGAGCTGTTCCGCCGCTTCGGCGTCCCCGGTCCGACGGGCGATTTTTCCCCATTCCACGCAGGTCCAGAGGGCCCGGGCATTGTCGTCGGTGGAGTAGCCTTCCTTTCGCCGGGGAATTTTTCCGATGCCGTGTTCGATGATACCCGTGTCGTCGGTGAGCCGTCTCAGATGGATCAGTTTAACGGGAAGCGGACGCGATGTTTTCACTGCGGTCCGCATAGGAACGACGGAGCTGAGACAGCTCACCGAAAAGATTAAGGTGCCGTTCGCCGACGCGGGGCCAATTCATCTCCTTTCCGATCTGCCGGATTTTTCGCTCCCACTCCTGCAACCGGCCGGGGTCGGACAAGTGAGCGGTAACCGCCCGGGCCCAGGCATCCGCATCCCCGTACGGAATGAGCAGCTCGGGATAGGGTCTCAGCAAGTCCCGTGCGTAAGCATAGGGCGTGCTCAGGACGGGCCGGCCCAATCCCACCGCATAGGCCAGCGTGCCGCTGGTGACCTGTTCCATCCCGGGGTAAGGCGTGACGTACAGATCGCATGCCATGAGGGTGTGCACCAATTCGGATTCGGAGAGATAGCGATCGATCATCGTCACATGGCGATCCAGGCCCTGCGTCCGGATCATGTCCCGGAGGCGTTCGCGGTACGCTTCGCCTTCCGCCTTTTTCACCTGGGGATGGGTTTGGCCCACGATGGCGTACAGGACGTCGGGGATATGGCGAACCACTTCCGGCAGGGCTTCGAGAATCAGTTCAATCCCCTTGTTGGGGCTGAGCAGCCCGAAGGTCATCACGACCCGCCGGTTCGACCAGCCGAGCTTTGCCCGCATGGCTTCCCGCTGTTCCGGAACGGGGGACGGGGTGCCGTGGGGGATGTACGCGCATTTGTCTTTCGGCACCCGGTATTGTTCCGCCAACTGATCGGCGGCGTGCCGGTTCATGACCAGGATGCGGTCGCTTCTCCGGGCGATTTCCTCCTGAATGCGGCGGTAAGGTTCCTCTGGAGAGCGGAGGACGGTATGGAAGGTGGTGATAAGGGGTTTTCTGAGCTCCCGCACGAAGTCGAGCACGTATTCGCCGGCGTCGCCGCCGAAGATGCCGAACTCGTGTTGGAGCGAAACGACGGTGACCGGACTGTCGTTCAGGCGCCTGGCCATGTCGCGGTAATCTTCGCGGGCGTTTCGTCGGATCCGAAGCAGGGAGGGGTCGTAATCCAGGGCTTCGTCGGGGTCGACGACGGCAATCACCGTGTCGGCCGGTTTTGCTCCCTTTTTCATCTGCGCCTGGCGGACGGACGTCCGGAGATGGTGGGTGTAAGTGGCGAGGCCGCACCGTTTTGGAACGTAGGTGCTGACGTAGGCCGGGTGTATCATTGCTGCATCACTCCTTGGCGGGGGATCTCGGCGGGGCGGGTGGTGATCAGAAAGTCCGGGCCGACGATGGCGTGTCGGAACACGCGGTTTTGCGCGAGCCGGGTTCCCGGGAGGATGACGGCATGGGCCAAGCGGCTGTCCGCATGAACCGTCACGTTCTCTCCCAGCACTGCGTAGGGTCCGATGACCGCGCCGCGTTCCACTTTTGTTCCCGGGCCGATGACGACGGGTGGGATCAGGATGGCATGGCTGGAGATGTTGGTGTTTTCGCCGATCCAAACGCCCTCCATCTTTCTCGGATAGGGGAGTTGGAGATCAATTTTACCGTCCAGGGCATCCCGGTGCAAGGCGAGATAACGGTCGTGGGTTCCCATGTCCAGCCAGTATCCGCGCACCGTGCAGCCGTAGACCGGCAATCCCTTGCGGATCAGGAGCGGGAAGGTTTCCCGTTCGATGGAGACTTCTCGTCCGGCGGGAATCCAAGCGAGGGCCTCTTTTTCCATCACGTAAATGCCTGCGTTGATCCGGTTGGAAGGGGCCTTGTGCCGAGGGGGTTTTTCCACGAATCGAAGGATGCGTCCCGAAGAAGTTTGTTGAACCACTCCGTATTGGGAAGGATCTTCGACTTCCGTCAAGCCGATGGTGACCAGCGCGCCGGAGGACTGATGGAATTCCAGAAGGGGCAAAAGGTCCACGTGGTGGATGATGTCCGCGTTGATCACGATGAAACGATTTGCCGTAAGCAGCGGTTCCGCGTGCTTGATCGCTCCCGCAGTACCGAGGAGCTCGGGCTCTTGGCTATATGCGATGTTTACCCCGAAGCGGCGACCGTCACCGAAGTGGTTGCGAATGATGTCCGCGTTGTGCTTGACGGCGATGACAAAGTCGGAGAGGCCTTGCGATTGGAGGTGCTTGATGAGGTGTTCGAGCCATGGACGGTTGACCACCGGTGCCATGGGTTTGGGGAGGTGTTCCGTCAAAGGTCTCAACCTGGTTCCCAATCCCCCTGCCAACAGCAACGCTTGCATTGAGCATCCCCCCATTGGATAGAATGAAATTTCTATGCCAATAAAGAGGCGACGGACATGATGATAGAGACGATCTGACAGAGAGAAGGTAGCGTAGACGGAACACTGTCGAGAGAGGAATTTTGGGGTTGTTAGCACTCACATGGAGCGGCTGATAACAAAATACATTTATATCATACTTGAAAGTCTTGGAAAAGACAAGCCCGGCGGAAAGGCGAACGGGACCTTCCGCAACCGGTCCCGGCGGGAGAGAATCCAATATGTTTGAAGGGGCATTTTTTGCGAAAAAAAGGAGACCGATAAAAGAATAGGGAAGTATGTTACCTGATGCCCGTTTCCGGCTGGCGCCGATGAAAATTCCGTTTGCGAGGGGGTACGCGATGGCTGGGCAGCAACTCGACTGGCAGCACCTGTGGAACCAGACGCCCTGCCCCATGGCGGTGGTGGACGATGCGGGCAGGATCCGGTACGGAAACGGGGAATTGCTCCGGTTGTGCGGAGAGCGGCTTTCGGAGGACCCATCCTGGGTGTCGTTCATTCAGACGACTTCTTCCCGGGAACATCCGGGGGTTCAGCGGATCGGCGGCAAGGATTACCGCGTCCGTTACAGCATTCTGGCAGAGCCGGAGGGCTGGATCCTTTACCTTTTGGAACCGGTGGCCGTCAAGGAAAAAGCTTCCCCTCCTTCCTCCAGCGGACTGGATCTGGACACGCTGATCGAACATTCCTATGACTGCATCTACATCACGGATCAAAACGGGATCACCCTCCATACCAATTCGGCCATTGAGAGGCTGACGGGCATTCCCAAGGAATATTACATCGGCAAGGATGTCCGCTATCTGGAAAAGCGGGGGATTTTGAAGAAGTCCGTCACGCTGGAAGTGCTGAGGACCGGAAAGACGGTCAGCACCGTGCAGGAGAACAAACACGGAAAGGTGCTCATCATCACGGGCAGCCCCATCTTCGACGAAGAGGGCCGGATTGTGCGCGTGGTCATCAACATCCGGGACGTGACGGAACTGAACCGCCTCCGGGACGAGTTGGACGAGACGAGGAAACGGTCGGAGAAGTATCGCAAAGAGCTGTCCGCCTTGAGGAAGTTGTACCTGAAAGAGGAGCCCTCCGTCGTCATGAACGACGTGGTGATGCAGCAGGCGTACCACCTGGCGATGCGGGTGGCCGGGACGGACGCGACGGTGCTTTTGCTGGGGGAATCCGGGGTGGGCAAGGAAGTGTTCGCCCGGCTGATTCACAAAAACAGCAGCCGTTACGAAAGCGGGTCCTTCATCACCGTCAACTGCGGGGCGATCCCGGAAGAACTGATCGAGTCGGAATTATTCGGCTACGAGGGCGGAGCCTTCACCGGGGCCCGAAAAGAAGGAAAACCGGGCATGTTTGAGATGGCGGAAAACGGCACCCTGCTTCTGGATGAGATCGGGGAACTGCCCCTGTCGATGCAGGTCAAGCTTCTGCGGGTCCTTCAGGAAAAGAAGATCCGAAGGGTGGGAGGAGTCCGGTCGATTCCGGTCAACGTGAGGATCATCGCGGCGACAAACCGGGATTTGAAGGAAATGGTCCGAAGGGGCCGGTTCCGGGAGGATCTCTATTACCGCATCAGCGTGGTGCCCATCGAAATTCCTCCCCTGCGGAGGAGGAGGAAGGATATCAAGCCCCTGCTCGTCCACTACCTGGACAAGTTCAACCGGAAATACCGCCGGTCCTGCCACTTCGTCCCGGAGACCTTCGAGAAACTGGAGAGGTACGACTGGCCCGGGAACGTCCGGGAGCTGGCCAATATGGTGGAGCGGCTGGTGATCACCTGTCCGGAGGATGCGATCCGGCCGGAGCACATTCCGGAAATCCGGGAAGATGGAAGCGGCCCGTCTCCCGCGGACGGAAGCCGTACGGCCCCGGAGATCAACGGGGAGGCCTACGATTTGTCCGGATTGAACCGCTCCTTCGGTTCCCTGAGCGAAATGCTTTCCCACCTGGAGCGAACCGTTTTGGCCGAAGCCTACAGGCGGCACCACAGCTCCTATCAGGTGGCGAAGCATCTGGGGATCAGCCAGTCCGCGGCGATGCGGAAGGCTTACAAGTACGGGATCCGGGAAAAGGGGCGCCCGTAAGTCGGTTTCGGTTTATAAACCGGAACCGACTTATTTCTTTGAAGGTTCGGACCGCGGAGGCGGGGGAGGGGAAAGGCCTTTTTCCCGTGGCATGAGATTTGCTTAAACAACGGGGCGGGAGGTGGAGAAGGTGCAGGATTGTTGGATCGTTGGGGCGGTGCGCACGCCGGTGGGCCGCTACGGCGGCGCATTGTCCTCCGTTCGGCCGGACGATCTGGCCGCGGTGGTGATCCGGGGATTGCTCGAGCGGACGGGGGTTCCCGGCGAAGAGGTGGAGGATGTCATCTTTGGAGCGGCCAATCAGGCGGGGGAAGACAACCGCAATGTGGCGCGGATGGCCCTGTTGCTGGCGGATTTGCCCGTCACCGTCGGCGGCGTGACGGTGAATCGCCTCTGCGGTTCGGGGCTGGAGGCCGTCAATCAGGCCAACCGGGCGATCCGGCTGGGGGAAGGGGATGTGATGATCGCCGGAGGCGTGGAGAGCATGTCCCGGGCCCCCCTGGTGATGGCCAAACCCGAACGGGCTTTTCCGCGGGGAAATGTGACGGTTTATGACACCACCATCGGCTGGCGGTTCGTCAATGACAAGCTGGCGAAGCGGTATCCCCCCGAGTCGATGGGGGAGACGGCGGAAAATGTGGCGGAGCGCTACGGCATCTCCCGGGAGGATCAGGACCGGTTCGCCCTCCGGAGCCAGCAGCGGGCGGCGGCGGCGATCCGGGAAGGGAAGTTCAAGGAAGAAATCGTGCCGGTTCCGGTCACCGACCGAAGCGGAACCCGGTGGGTGGAGGAGGACGAACACCCCCGGCCGGACACCACGCTGGAAAAGCTCAGTTCCCTGCGACCGGCCTTTCGCGAGGGGGGAACGGTGACCGCGGGCAACGCTTCCGGGATCAACGACGGGGCGGCGGCCCTTTTGCTGGCGACTCCGGAGAAAGCGAGGACTTACGGCCTCAAGCCCCTGGGACGGATCCTCTCCACCGCGGTGGCCGGGGTGGACCCCTCGGTGATGGGAATCGGTCCGGTGCCGGCGGTCCGAAAGGCCTTGAAACGGGCGGGGCTGACGATCGACCAGGTGGATCTGGTGGAGTTGAACGAGGCCTTTGCCGCCCAGGCCCTGGCCTGCATGCGCGAATTGGGCATTCCCGGGGAAAAGTGCAACGTCAACGGCGGGTCCATCGCGATCGGTCATCCCCTGGGGAGCACCGGAGCCCGTCTGTTGACGTCCCTTCTTTACGAGATGAAGCGTCGCAAGGCCCGCTACGGGCTGGTGACGATGTGCATCGGCGTGGGACAGGGAATCGCCACCGTGGTCGAGCGGGTTGAGGATTGACGCCAGCAGTGGAAGGAGGATGCTGAAACATGCGCGATGTTCAACGGATCGGCGTGGTCGGCGCGGGAGTGATGGGTCGGGGAATCGCTTACCAGGCGGCGGTTTCCGGATTTCAGGTGGTGTTGCACGACGCCTTGCCGGAAGTGGCCGAACAGGCGGTGAAACAGATCGCTTCCCTCATCAATCGGCAGGTGGAAAAGGGTTATCTCGATCCGGAACGGGGGTCGGAGGCGCTGCCCCGGATTCAGACGGCGGATTCGTTGGAATCCTTCGGGGATTGCGATTTTGTCATCGAGGCGGTGGTGGAGGATCTGGACGTCAAACAGGACGTGTTCCGAAAGTTGGATGATGTCTGCGATGACGACGTGGTGCTTGCGACCAACACATCGGCGAAGAGCATCACGGAGATCGCTTCCGCCGCTTCCGATCCCACCCGGGTCTGCGGAATGCATTTTTTCAATCCCGTTCACCGGATGAAGCTGGTGGAGGTGGTCCGCGCCCTGCAGACCGCCGATTGGGCGGTGGAGCAGACGGAAAGGGTGGGCCGGCTGCTGGGGAAGGAAGTGGTCCGCATTCAGGAGCGGCCGGGATTCGCCACCAGCCGCATCAGCGCCCTCGTGGGGAATGAGGCCTTTTACATGCTGATGGAAGGCGTCGGCACCCCCGAAGAGATCGACCGGGCCATCAAGCTCGGCTTGAACTTTCCCATGGGCCCCTTCGAGTTGGGGGATCTGGTGGGTTGGGACACCCGGCTGAAGGTGCTCCAGTATTTGCACGAGACGCTGGGGGAGAAGTTTCGCCCCTGCCCGCTGCTCGTTCAATATGTGAAGGCCGGCCGTCTGGGGAGGAAAACCGGCTGGGGCGTTTACCGCTACGATGAACAGGGGCGGCGGATTCCGGAGGATGAAGATCATCCTGCCAAATGAAGGTGAGGACCTTTGAAACGGGATTTGAGACCGGAAATTCGGCAGTTGCAGGCGGTTGTCCGGGATTTTGTCAGGGATGTGGTGGAACCGGTGGCCCACGTGATCGAAGAGGAGGACCGGATTCCGGAGGAGGTGGTGGAGCAGGCGAAGGAACTGGGCCTCTTCGGCCTGTCCATCCCCGAGAAATACGGCGGCTTGGGCCTGAACATGACCGAAAAGTGCCTCCTTTTGGAAGAGCTCGGCAAGACACACAACGGTTTCACCAGCCTGATCGGCGCCCACACGGGCATCGGAACCGTCGGCATCGTGGAAATGGGCACAAAAGAGCAGCGGGAGCGCTTTCTGCCGAAGATGGCGACGGGGGAGTGGATCGGCGCCTTCGCCCTGTCCGAACCCGAGGCGGGATCCCACGCGGCCAATTTGCGCACCCGGGCCGAGCGCAGGGGAGACCGATACGTGCTGAACGGCATGAAGCACTTCATCACCAACGGGCCGGAGGCCCACGTGATCACCGTCATGGCCAGCACCGATCCCTCCAAGGGCGCCAAGGGGATCACCTCCTTCTTGGTGGAGGGCGATTTTCCGGGTTTCAGCCGGGGGCCCGCGGACGTGAAGATGGGGCTCCGGGGTTCCCACACCTGCCAACTCTATTTCGAGGACTGCGAGGTGCCCGTGGCCAACCGGTTGGGCGAAGAAGGGGAAGGATATGTGAACGCGCTGAAGATTTTGGCCAACGGCCGGGCTTCCCTCGCCGCCCGCTGCCTGGGGTCCTGCGAGAAGCTGCTGGAGCTTTCCCTGGATTATGCCATGCAGCGGAAACAATTCGGCCGTCCGATCTTCGAGAACCAGGCGATTCAGCACATGTTGGCGGACATGTATGTGGAGATTGAAACCTTGCGAAGCATGCTGTACCGCGTCACTTTCATGGTGGACGAGGGAAAGAAAGTGATCAAGGAGGCGGCGGCGGTCAAATTGTACGCCTCGGAGGTGTATAACCGCATCGCGGACCGGGCGGTGCAGATTTTCGGCGGCATGGGATACATGCGGGAGCTGCCGGTGGAGCGGTTTTACCGGGATGCCCGCATCACCCGGATCTATGAGGGGACGTCGGAGATTCAGCGCAACATTATCGCGGCGCAGTTGAAAAAGGAATACGTCCGGTAGGGAGGGCGAAAAGGGGAGCCCTCCCTATCTTGTCCGGTCGGGGTCAACCGTCGAGAAGGGGTCAGCAATGCCGGAACGGAAGACGATCCTTGCGGAAGTGGCGGACGGGTTGGGAATCATCACCGTCAATCGCCCGGAAGTGCGGAACGCCTTGAATTCCGAGGTGATCCGGGAGATGAGGGAGGTGCTCGAATCCTGGCGGGAGGACGACCGGGTGAAGCTGGTGGTGTTTACCGGAGCGGGGGAGAAGGCCTTTGTCTCCGGGGCGGACATCGCTGAGCTTAACCGCCGCACCCTGCGGGACGGGCTGGCCGCCGTCCTGCAGGGGTTTTACGACGAAATCGAAAGGTATGAAAAGCCGACCATCGCCGCCGTCAACGGCTACGCCTTGGGGGGAGGATGCGAGCTGGCCATGGCCTGCGATCTGCGGATCGCCCAGGAAAATGCCAAGTTCGGGCTCCCCGAACTCCATTTGTCCATCCTTCCCGGGGCGGGGGGAACCCAGCGGCTGGCCCGCCTGGTGGGAAAGGGACGGGCGATCGACATGATTCTGACGGGGACCCTGATCGACGCCCGGGAGGCGGAGCGGATCGGCTTGGTTTCCCGGGTGGTTCCCCGCGGCCGCTTGATGGAAGAGGTGCGAAGCGTGGCCGAAACGATCCTGTCGAAGGGGCCGCTGGCGGTCCGGTTGGCGAAGATGGTGGTGCACGCCGGCTTTGAAACGGATCAGCGGACGGGGATGATCCTGGAAAAGTTGGCCCAAGCGCTCCTGTACACCACCGAGGACATGCGCGAGGGAACCGCCGCCTTTCTGGAAAAGCGGAAGCCTTCCTTTAAGGGAAGATGAACCGGCTTTCGCGGGGATTGCGGTCCAACCTTCGGTGGAGGGAAGGGATTGCGCTTGCTCGGCCGAGTCAAAGTCCAACAGCCATGGTAAATTGGCGTGGGCGCGTCCCTGCGTCGGGCCCCGCCGCGCAGGGAGTGATTCCTGGGCCGGGATGGAACAGGCCCGCTGCTTCACCCCGAAGGCGGCGCACATGATGGATACAAGGGGCCGGAAGGAGGTGGCCGCGATCAAGTGGGCCGCCCACCTGCATGGCGCTGATCGGCCGGGCCGTTCGGGATCAAGGGGGTTTGGGAAAACGGCTGCCGGCGGCGAAGCGGAAAGAGCTTGCGGCGGTATCCGGGAACCGGGGCGGGAGAAACTTCGGTAAAGGGGCCAATGGACAGCCGGTTCGGCCAGCAGCGTTTTGGGGCGGACAAAGGGCGGTCATCGATAAGGAAAAAGCGGAAACGGAAAAGGGGCATCCCTCCAAAGAGGTGCCCCTTTCCTTTGGGATCACCAGTTCCGGATCTCCCAGCCGTCGCCGGACCATTGGACGTCCACTTTTTTGCCGCCGGCCGTTTTCAGTTCCGGATTTTTGACGTACCAACCCCTGCCGTTGGCGTAATCGTCGGTTTTGTAGCGGAAACGGAGGTATTTCGTTTTCGGGGGAACGGTCACCTTCACCCGCTTCCACCCGTCGCTGTTGCCGACGAAGGGTTCCGCCAGGGGCTTCCAGCGGGTTCCGTCGGCGGAGGCTTCCACGGTTCCGGAATCTTCCCCGGTTCCCGGTTCGGCCTCCACCCGGTACCAGGTGTCGAAGGAGAGGGTGGAGGGCTTGGACGACTCCGGCAATTCTCCGCTGCGCAGGGATCGGTCCAGATTATCGCCGTAACCGGAGAACCAGGCTCCCTTTTTCCCGAGGCCGCCCACGGGGATGGCGTCGGCGGCCAGACGGGCCACCTGGCGACGCAGCGGATTGACGGTGGGGTTCCGGTTGGGATGCACCCGGTTGGTCAGCAGGATGGCGACGGTTTGGTTTTTCCGGTTCAGCACGAGGGAGGTGCCGGTGAAGCCGGTGTGACCCATAGTTTTCTCGTCGGCCAAGGCGTCCATGTACCAGCCCTGGTTCAATTCCCAGCCCAGTCCCTGGTCATCGCCGGGGAAGTCCGGCAGGTGGTTTTTCGCCATCAGCTCCACCGTCGATTCCTTCAGAATCCGCTTGCCGCCGTATTTTCCCTTCTGGAGGAACATGTGGCCGAACACGGCCAGATCCCGGGCGGTGGAGAATACCCCTGCGTGGCCCGCCACCCCGCCGAGAGACCAGGCGTTCTCGTCATGCACCTCGCCCCAGACCAGCCCCCGTCCGGTCGCCGCCTGGTATTCCGTCGCGGCGATCCGGGGTTTCAGGGATGCGGGCGGGTTGTACATCGTGTCGGTCATGCCCAAGGGATCGGTAATGTGCTTTTTCACGAAGTGATCCAGGGACATCCCCGACAGCCGTTCCACCAGCGCCCCCAGGGTGATCAGGTTCAAGTCGCTGTAGGCGTACCGGGTTCCCGGCTCCGCCTCGAGGGGTTGACGGAACACGATTTGCAGCCGTTCTTCCCGGCTGTCTCCCATCTGGTAGAGGGGTATCCACGGGGCGAGGCCCGAGGTGTGGGTCATCAGCTGCCGGATGGTCACCTTTTCCTTTCCTTCCGCCGCAAATTCCGGGATGTAGCGGGCGACGGGGTCATCCAGCTTGAATTTTCCCTGCTCGTACAATTTCATCGCCGCCGTGACCGTGAACAATTTGCTGATGGAGGCGATGTCAAAGATGGTGTCCTCCCTCATGGCGATCGGCTTTTCCACCGGTGTGTACCGGTCGTCCCGATAGAGGAGGGAGTGGCCGTAAGCCTTGTGCTTCACCACGATTCCCCGGCGGGCGATGAGCACCACGGCCCCGGGCGTGGTCCGTTCCCGGATCGCCTGTTGAATGTGCGAATCGATGGCGTTTAAGGGCCCCACTTTCATCCCGGCGGCCTTGGGCGCCCCCCAGCGCAGCACCGGGGAGGAAATCCCCGGTTCGTCCCAGGGAAAGGGATGGTTGTTTTGGGAAGGGATCACCTGGACGCCGCCGATCTCAACCTCCGGATTTTTTTTCAGGGCGGAATCTGCCGATGCCGAAAGGAACGGAGGATTCCAGAAAGTGGTCGGAAGGAGCATCGACATCCCCAGGCTGATGCTGAGCAGTCGCCGATGTCCCCGCCATCTGCCTTTGTCTCGGGTCATGTTCTCCCTCCTGAAGTTTTGGCGTCCGCGCCTAGGGCTGGCATCAGTGTTTTTTTCCGGCCGGAGGATAGAGCAGATACCGGGCGCGAAGCTTTTGGAAATCCTTCAGTTCCTCTTTCCATTCTTCCGCAATCTTGCGGGCGGGAATCCCCGCATCCAACTTTTTGCGGACCCGGTCGGAACCGGTCAGCTTGTCGATCCAGTATTCGTTTCCGTCTTTCCTCCAGGCGAAATCCTCGGGATACAGCTGCTTCACCTTCTCGATGATCACGAGCCCCGTCAGGATGGGGGAGAAGCGTTCGGGATCCTCCACATGGACCTGCACTCCGCCCACCGTTTCTCCCGCGTATTTGGAAAAGGTGGGGTTGAAGTAGGCTTCCCGGAAGGAAACGCCGGGCAGTTTTTCCTCGTTCAGCGCCTCCGCCAGTTCCCAACCCTTGATGTAGGGGGCTCCCAACAGTTCGAAGGGACGGGTGGTTCCGCGGCCCTCGGACAGGTTTGTTCCCTCGATCATTCCGGTTCCGGGATAGACCAGGGCCGTGTCCGTCGTGGGCATGTTCGGCGAAGGAATCACCCAGGGAAGGCCGGTGTCCTCGTAAAGCTGATTTCTTTTCCATCCCTTCATGGCGATGACCGTCAAATCCGCCTTTTTCTTTCCTTCCTTCGGGAAAAATTCCTCATTGAACATCCGGGCCAGTTCGCCCACCGTCATCCCGTGCCGCTGGGGGATCGGAAAGAGGCCGACGAAGGAACGGTATGCCGGATCCAGCACCGGACCTTCCACCTTTTCCCCGCCGATGGGGTTGGGGCGGTCCAGGACGATGAAGGGTTTTCCGGCTTCGGCGGCCGCTTCCATCGCGTAGGCCATGGTGTAGATGTAGGTGTAAAAGCGGGTGCCCACATCCTGGATGTCAAAGACCAGCACATCCACTCCGTCGAAGAGGGGGATCATCTCTTCAGGCTGTTTGCCGTAAAGGTTGATAAAGGGAAGTCCTGTCCGGGGATCCTCGAAGGAACCCGGCTCCTCTCCCGCCTGTTCCGTGCCCCGGACGCCGTGTTCCGGACCGTACACCTTGACCACCTGGATGCCCGCATCCAACATGGCGTCCAGGGCATGGCGGTAATCCCGGGTAATGGCGGTGGGGTTGGTGATCAAACCGACTTTTTTCCCTTTCAACCTGTCCGGTTGTTCGAGCAGAATTTCGAGACCGGTTTTCACTTTGGCCGGCTTTCCGGCGTGCCGGGAACCGTCCGCGTAATGCCAAACGCCGGTGAAGATCATCACGAGCGCCAATAAACCTACGGCCAGCCACCGTTTCCACATCAAAATTTCCCTCCCTGTGGAGTGTGGGATCGGAAGATCCCGGATTTGAAAAAGGAAGTGAAAACTGCTCTCCGGGACCGGGACGCGATTTCCTGGATTCCCCTTCTCCTCTTAGGATATCACAGTGAACTCATTGGTTTTAAATATTTCAAGATTGTAACATAACGCCCCGGGGAAAGGGACTTGCTTGACCGGGACATGCAATCGTGATAATATTCCGAATGGAAATAAATCAATGAAAAGAAGGGCGGAAAGGGATTCATTTCCTTATTTCCCGTGGGAAGGCTTTTAATGCGGGAAGATGCCTGCGGGCGGGATCCGCCTGCCCGAACAAGAAACGGGAGGGGAATCGCGTACATGCGCAAATGGCTTGCCGTTCTGTGTTCGGTCCTGGTTTTCTTCACCGTTCTTCCGGCCGCCGCTCTGGCTGATACCGGGGACGCGGTGAAGCCGGGCTGGAAGGAGGACCGGGTGGCGAAGGGATGGATTCAGAGCAAAATCCGGAGGATGACCCTGGAAGAAAAGGTCGGACAACTGTTCATGGTGCATGTGTACGGCAGGACGCCGACGGATCCGGATTACGAGGAAATCAATTTGGAACAGAAGCGGGGCGGGAAAAACTTTAAAGAGGTGATCGAAAAGTACCACATCGGCGGCGTGATCTACTTCAACTGGACGGACAACATCGGCACCCCTCTCGACGCGAAGCAGGTGAACGCCCTTTCGAACGGGCTGCAGAAGATCGCCATGAAGCAGCGCATGAAAATTCCGCTCTTCATTTCCACGGACCAGGAAGGCGGCATGGTTGCCCGGGTGACGGAGCCGGCCACGGTTTTTCCGGGAAACATGGCCGCGGGGGCGACCCGGTCCATTGAATACGCCGGGAAATCGGCCGAAGTCATGGCGCGGGAGTTGAAGAGTCTCGGCATCAACATGAATCTGGCGCCGGTCCTCGATGTGAACGTCAATCCGGCCAATCCGGTCATCAACGTGCGTTCCTTCTCCGAGGACCCGGACCTGGTCGCCAAGATGGGCGTGGCCCAGGTGAAGGGATTCCAGGGGCAAAATATCGTGGCCACCGCCAAGCATTTCCCGGGACACGGGGATACGGACGTGGATTCCCACTACGGTCTTCCGATCATCCATCACGACCGCGAAACCCTGGAAAAGGTGGACCTGAAGCCGTTCCGGGCGGCGATCGACGCGGGGATCGACGCGATCATGACGGCCCACATCGTGGTTCCGGCCCTGGACGACTCGGGACTTCCGGCCACCCTTTCCAAACCGATTCTGACCGATCTCCTCCGGAAGGAGATGGGCTTTGACGGTTTGATCATCACCGACAGCCTCGGCATGTCGGGGGCCAACGTCCTGCCGCCGGACCGGGTTCCCGTCGAGGCGTTCAAGGCGGGGGCGGACATCCTGCTGAATCCGCCGGATGTGGATCTCGCCTACAACGCGGTGCTGAACGCGGTCAAAAGCGGCGAGATCAGCCGGAAGCGCCTCGATGAATCCGTCTACCGGATCCTTTGGTACAAGATGAAGCGGGGGTTGTTCCACCATCCCTATGTGGACGAAAAGGAGACACGGGTCATCGGGAACAACAAACATCTGGAAACGGCGGACCGGATTGCCGAAAAAAGCATCACCCTCCTGAAAAATGAAAAGGGGGCGCTCCCCCTGTCCAAGAGAAAAAGCGTGTTGGTGACCGGTCCGTCCGACGGCAAGCCGGAGCGGCTCGCCTCGCTGCTGGAAGAAAAGGGCATCTCCGCCGATGCCTACACGACGGGGGCCACGCCCACGTCGGCGCAAATTGAAGCGGCTGTGGAAAAGGCGAAGGGCGTCGATGCGGTCATCGTCACCACCTACAACGCGGACTCCAACACCGGCCAGCAGAACCTGGTTCGCGCCTTGAAGGAGACGGGCAAGCCGGTGGTGGTCGCGGCGATGCGCAATCCCTACGACATCTCCGCTTTCCCGGAAGTGGACGGATACCTGGCCACCTACGGAAACCGGGATGTGTCGGTTCGCGCGCTGGCCAAGGCGCTGACGGGAGAGGTCAATCCCTCCGGGAGGTTGCCGGTTACGGTGCCCGGGATGTTTGAATACGGATTCGGCCTGAGCTATTGATCCTTCGGCGGCTTCGGCAGCACCCGCAGCAGTTCGTCGGTTCCGGACCGGACGGCCGACGATGCTGCGGGTTTGATTTTTGCCACCCGCTCCATGTTGGTCACCACCACCGGTGACACCATCGATTTGGCCGTCCTTTGAAGCTTCTCCAGATCGATCCGGATGATCGGTTCCCCCGCCTCCACCCGTTTTCCCGGGGTGGCCAGGACGGTGAACCCGTCCCCCTTCAGCTCGACGGTGTTGATGCCGATGTGGACGAGGATTTCCAATCCCTCGTCGGTGGTGATTCCCGCGGCGTGGCCCGTCGGGAAGAGATGGGTCAGCGTGCCGCCGACGGGGGACAGCAGCATGTCGGATTCCGGGAGGATCGCCACGCCGTCCCCCACCATTTTCCGGGCGAAAACGGGATCCGGGACTTCGGTCAGCGGAACCGTTTTTCCGCTGAAGGGAGCGTGGATCCGGATCCAGGCGGGTTCATCGGATGAAGCGGATTTTTTTCTTCGCCAAAACGGCACTTTGATCACCACACCTTCTGCTTTTTTGTCGCGGGATGGCGCCCGGACCCGCCAAACCAAATGCCGGGTCCCGGGGGATGGGGAGGAGGCGCGGACGCCTCCTTCCGTCCTCGACCTGCTGCCACCGGTTCAGCGAAGGACGGAGGAGGCCATCCGGCGGTATGTGTGGCGCTTTCCGCGGAGGGCGACGGAGGCGGCGAAGAGATTTTCGGGCGGGGCCATCCCGAGGAGTCCGGCGTCCCCCAAGTGGAAGATGTCGGCCCCGGCTTTTTTGCTTTCCAGCGCAATGGTGCGCACCGTTTCCGCATCCGCCCCTTCCTGGGAGGTGCCGACGGCGGCCATGATAAGCCCTCCCCGCCGATGAACCGCTTCGGCGGCCCTGCGCAAAAGCGGCACGTCCAGACCCGGGACGGTGCCGGGAGCCGGAATCAGCACCACATCCGCTCCCGCTTCCGCGAATCGGTCAGCCGATTCGACCACCTCCTCTTCCGTCCAGCCCTCGGAGGTGCCGGCGGCGTGCATCTTTCCGGCGATGATCATCAGTTCCTCCCCGAGCCATTCCCGCGCCAGGCGGATTCCCCGGAGGATGGCATCGTTGGTGACGCCCGTTTTGGGGTTTCCCGTCAGGCAAACGAAGTCGAAGCCCAATTCCTTCACCTTTCGGAGGCTGTCCGGATTCAACGTTCTCCCGGCGCTGATCGGAATCTGCTTCTCCATCATGGACGGATCGGGATCCACCGGTTCCAGGTTGACGCCGACGGGCCTTCCGGTGAACCGCTTGGCCAGACGGACGACTTCCTCCCCCTCTTCCACGGGCAACCCGCTGATGCGCGGGCGGTTCACGTCAAAGAGGTTGAGCAACAACAGGTCGGCGCCGAAGGAACGCGCCACTTCCGGAAGCGAAACATCTTCGAAGGGAGAGGGGAAGCGGACGATCAGCTCGGAAAGCAGCGTGCGTCCTTCGGCGGCCCGAATCGAGGCTTTCAGATCCTGCCCCTTCATGGCGGCAAAATCGCTTCCGTGACAGTCCAGGATGCGTTTCACGCAGGTTTCCCCCTCGCTCTTTTCTTAAGGACGAAGGGGGTGCGCCGATCGCGGGGTGAAGGCGCACCCCCTTCGGGTTTTGTATTCGAATGGGACCTTATTATCCGTCTTTTCGCATTTCGTGCCGAATCGCTTCCGCCAGCATGTCGGCGATGGTGCCGACGACAACCTGGGCGTGCTGGTCATCCAGTCTCATGACCCCGGCGGCGCCGAGCCGCTTCAAGGCTTCCTCGTCCAGGAGGTTTGTGTCTTTCACCCTCAACCGCAGCCGGGTGATGCATCCCTCCACTTCCAGGATGTTCTCCTTCCCGCCCATGGCGGCAAGATACTGGCGGGCTTGTTCGGCCATATCGCCGTCCGCCTTTTTCTCCTCCTTGTCCTCCTCTTTCGAGGCGAGCTGGTACTCGTCAAAGACGCTGAATCCTCCGCTTTGGGCGGCTTCCCCTTCCGATTCCCGCCCCATGGTTTTGATGTTGAAGGCCTTGATGCTGAAGTAGAACACCAGGAAGTAAAGGACGAAGAACACGGCACCGATGGGAATCAGCCACCACCCCTTCTCCGCCAGCCCCATGTTGAGGAAGTAGTCGATGGATCCCGCGGAGAAGAAGAAACCGTGCCGGATGTCAAGGGCATAGACGACAGCCAGGCTGATCGCCGTCAACAGGGCGTGGAGGACATAGAGCACCGGCGCCAGGAACATGAAGGAGTATTCCAGGGGCTCGGTGATCCCTGTCAGGAAGGCGGTGAGCGCCGCGCTCAGCATGAAGCCGGCAACGGCGGGGCGCCTTTCCTTTTTGGCCGCCAGCGTCATGGCCAGGGCGGCCGCCGGCAGACCGAACATGAAGATGGGGAAGAAGCCCGCCATGTATTCACCGGCGGTCGGATCGCCCGCGAAGAAGCGGTGCAGGTCCCCGGTTTTTCCTTCATACTCGCCGAAGACGAACCAGATGTACGAGTTGATGACGTGGTGAAGCCCCAGCGGGATCAGCAAACGGTTCAGGAAGCCGTAGATGGCGGCACCGAGGGCGCCGATACCGGTCAGTCCGTGGCCCAGAACATCGATGCCCGCTTGAATGTAGGGCCATACGTAACCCAGCACGAAGGCCAGAACGATCGCCGCACCGGCGGTGACGATGGGGACGAAGCGCCTGCCGCCGAAGAATCCGAGATAATCCGGCAGTTTGACGGTGTGATACCGGTTGTACAGCCAGGCGGCGAGAATCCCGGCGATGATCCCGCCGAGGACACTCATGTTGATGTCCTCGTTGATGGCCTGTGCCCCTTTGGTGATGATCTCATAGGCGATGTAGCCGGCCAGCCCCGCCGCCCCGTGGTTTTCCTTCGCCAGACCGATGGCCACGCCGATGGCGAAGAGAACCGGAAGATTGTCCAGGACGGCGCTGCCGGTCGCTGCGATAAAGGGAATGTCCAACAAGTCCGGTTGACCGAAGCGCAGCAGAAGCCCCACGGCGGGCAACACCGCCACCGGCAACATGAGCGATTTGCCCAGCCGTTGCAACTGACCCAACATGTTCTTTAACCTCCCCCTTGTTGTTGTAAGCGCTTTTCCGCCGAAAGAAAAAAGGGCAGGCACAAGCTGACAAGCTCATGCCTGCCCTTGTCGGCAGTAACACGCTCAATTTCATGTTACCATCTGCGCCCGCATCTTGCAACGGCTTTTGGGGTGAACCGGACGCTTGCAGTCTTCGCCGATCCTTCGGGGCGACAAGCCCCCCGCGCCGGGATCCATGATGAAAAACTTCCAGAGACGGCCGTCGGGATGGCGAAAACTCCGTCTGGACGCGAAGCCGTGGTCGGCGGATCGCCTGGGAGGCGGATAGGCGTCCCAAGCCCTGTTGAAGATTTCGTCCACGCGGGCTGCCGGCCGCGCACAGGAACCCGATGACTTCGACGCTTCGGCCCGGATCGGGGATCTCCCTTTTCGTAAAGGATTCCCACTCCCCCGGATCGATTGGCTCTTGGCCAGTGAAAACAGGAAATGAAAATATTTTACAGGGTACCAAAAAGTGTCATATAATATTTTCGACACCAAAAGGTGTCCTTTTTCCGGATGCCGGAGGGCTTGTTTCCCGCATCGAGAGGCGGGATGCCGCCTGCGCAGGGCGTGGCCGGGATTCATCAGGAGGGGGGTGTCATGAGCGGAAATAAGCCGTCACGGGATGTGTTTGACGCAATTGCCGATCCAACGAGACGCCGGATTATCCAACTGCTGGCCGAGAAGGGAGAATTGCCGCTTCACCAGTTGGCGGCGCAGTTTTCGATAGGCCGGACAGCGGTTTCCAAACATTTAAAAATATTGAAAGAAGCCGGACTGGTTGTGGACCGGAAAGCGGGCAGAGAGACGCGCTATCGGCTCAATGCCTTTCCGCTGAAGAAGGTTCAGGATTGGGTGTCCGATTACAGCGTGTTCTGGAGTGCCAATATGTCACGTCTGGATCGATTTTTGCGGGAGGAGAAAGAAGAGTGAGACTGAAGCTGACGATGGATTTTCAGTTTGCGGCGACGATGGAGAAGCTGTGGTCCGCTTAGACCAAACAAACTTGCCAGGTGGAGGGGGGCTGCGGCGGGCCGATGGAGAACAATTTCAAGCCCGTCGTGGGCGCCGTTTTCGGTTCCGGGCCCAGCCGTTCAACGGTTGGGACGGGATCATTGAGGGCGAAGTGCTGGTTGTCGAACCGACGCCCCGGCTATCCTTTACCTGGGCCGGCGGCGGGGAGGAACACAAGATCGTCTGGACGCTGCAGGACTTGGGGAATGGGAGAGTCAATCTCCATCTCGAACAGACCGGGTTTTTCCGGCAGCAAGGCCTGGAAGGGGCCAGGTACGGCTGGGGAATGGTGCGGGGAGCTGAAAAAAGTGTTGGAACAATGACAACACGTGGGGGATCCGTGTGGTCGGTGGCGGTCAACCCACGCTTTCGAGGAGTGAATGCGGATGAGGGAAGGGAAGAGGAATCCGAAACTGGATGCCTATTTTGACAAGCTGAAGCAGTGGAAGGAGGAGTTTCGGCTGCTCAGGGAAATCGTCCTGGACTGCGGGCTGGTCGAGGATTTCAAGTGGATGCATCCCTGCTACACGTATGAGGGCAAAAACATCGTGTTGATTCACGGGTTTAAAAACTACTGCGCCCTCCTGTTTCACAAGGGCGCTCTGCTGAAGGATCCCCACGGCATTCTCGTCCGACAGACGAAAAATGTTCAATTGGCCCGACAAATCCGGTTCACGGGCGTTGAACAGATCAAAAAATTGCGCCCGGTTTTGAAGTCCTATATCGAGGAAGCCATCGAAGTGGAGAAAGCCGGACTGAAATGGGACCCTCCCGAGAAAGCGGAGCCCGTTCCGGAGGAATTGAAGAAAAAGTTTGAGGAAGTGCCGGGTTTAAAAGCGGCATTTGAAAAGCTGACGCCGGGCCGGCAGCGGGCATATCTGCTGCATTTTTCCTCGGCCAAGAAGTCCGAAACCCGGTTGGCCCGCATCGAAAAATATATTCCGCACATTCTGAGCGGAAAGGGAATGAATGACTAGGCCGGGCAAGCCGCGGAACGGCGGACATCTGTGGACCCGCCCGCCGAAATATCTCCGCCCCTCCATTGGGCCGATCCACTTGCTCCGCAAAAGGGGAGTGGCCGGTGCTGGCAAAAGGGCGCAGCCGGGTAAGATGCGCCGCCTCACAGTATCCATTTTTCGCACAGGGTCCGGATGCGGTCGTGCTGGTGCGCCCAGCTTCTCCACACCGCCTTCGCCCATTATTGGATCATTTCCTTTCTGCCGCTTCCCGGCTCCCCCTTCATCACATCCAAAACCGCGATATCCCCTGGCCGTTCCGGCGGCTCAAGCCGGGGCCATTCGGCTCCCTTTCCCGCCTTTTTCGCCAGTTTCATGTGCGCGATTTGAACCTGCCTTCCGTAAAACCCGCGCTCGACGGCCAGATACAGACCCACCGGCGCAAAAACGGTGGTGATGGGTTTGACGGGCCCTCCCGAATGCTGTGCCCCGTGGGCATCCACGCACAATTGATGATGGAAGAAAGGGTCCATTTCCTCCATGTTGTTTGCGGTCAACTCACCGTACAATTCCCAACATTCGCCGCTCGCAAGATAACGGTCGCTCACGGGCAAGTGCCGATCGGGAAGCTCCGCCCCGCATCCCGGGCATTTCACGAAACGATACATCGCTCATCACCCGCCTAATTTTTATCCCTGCAAACGCCGGGAGAGAAGGAAGGGGAGGAAACCGCCGATCGGGGTGCCGTAAATTGCAGTGAAGGCCGAACGGGTGCGGAAGCCACAAGGGCTTGAGCGCCCATGCGGCACAGCGGCGGTGAGACTGCTGATAAACCCATATCCCGGGAGCCGGGACAGATCTTCACGACGCCGAGCCGTGGCCGCTCGACGAATAATTTCTTCCGATGCGCGCTGCGACAGCCTGTCGTCTCCGATGATGGGCTGTTTTTGTTTTTAGCAGGAAGTTGTTCATATTCAGTTCATAATTGCCTGCTACGATTCTGTGCGAATCGATCCAAGGAGGAGGGAACCCATATGGCATTGGAAATGCAAGCCGCGCCGGGGGACCGGAATTGGGCCGTGGAAGCGCGCGGACTGGTGAAATCCTTCGGCGCCCATCGGGCGGTGAACGGCCTCGATTTGCGCGTGCGGGCGGGCACTGTCTACGGCATCCTGGGCCCCAACGGGGCCGGCAAGACGACGACCATCCGGATGTTGGCCACGTTATTGCGCCCGGACGCCGGCACTGCCAAGATTTTTGGATACGACGTGGTCCGGCAGCCGCAGAGGGTCCGGCAGTTGATCAGCGTCACCGGCCAATACGCATCGGTCGATGAGTCGCTCAACGCGGCGGAGAATTTGATGATATTCTCCAGGCTGCTGGGACTGAGCCGAAAAGAGGCGCGGAAGAAAACGGACGAACTGTTGGAGGAGTTCGGCTTGACGGAGGCGGCAAAACGCCCGTTGAAGCATTTTTCGGGCGGCATGCGCCGGCGCCTGGATCTCGCCGCCAGCCTCATCGTCCGGCCGCCCCTCCTTTTTCTGGACGAACCGACCACCGGTCTCGATCCTCGGACGCGCAATCAAATGTGGGAGACCATTCGCCGCCTGGTGAAAACGGGGACGACGGTGCTGCTGACGACCCAATATTTGCAGGAAGCGGACGAACTGGCGGACCGAATCGCCGTGATCGATCGCGGCCGGGTTGTCGCGGAGGGGACGCCCGATGAGCTGAAAGCCTCCGTCGGCAGGTCGTCTTTGCAGCTCCGTCTGCGAAATCCCGGGGAGATCGATGTGGCCAGGCGCATCGCGGAACGCGTTCTCCGCACCCCGTCGGCGGTGTCTGCGAAGACCGGGAACATCACGGTGCCGATCGCCGATGCGTCCCAGGTGACGGACTTGCTCGTCGCCTTGCGCCGGGAGGGAATCCGCCTGTCGGAGATCAATGTGCAAAAGCCCACCCTGGATGAAGTCTTTCTGGCCATCACCTCCCATGGAGCGGAAAAAACCGTGGAGGAATCCAAGGGTGTGAAGGAGGAAAAAATGGGATGAGTAGCATTTCACTTCCGTCCGTCAATCGACCGCCGAAAAATCGTGCAGGCTTTTCCATGGCAGTCCGTCAAACGCTGACGATGGCCCGTCGCAGTCTGCTGAAGGTGCGGCGCACGCCGGAACATTTATTTGACGTCACTTTCCAGCCCATCCTTTTTATCCTGATGTTTACCTATATCTTCGGCGGGGCCGTCGCGGGAGATGCGCAGGGTTACCTGCCCATGATCGTTCCCGCGATACTGATCCAGACGTTGGTCGGGGCTTCCGTTGCTTCGGGAGTCCAACTGCGCGACGATATGGACAAGGGCGTGTTCGACCGCTTCAAGGCGATGCCGATCGCCCGCGTCGCCCCGTTGGCGGGAATCTTGTTGGCCGATATGGTCCGGTATGCCATCGCCGCCGTGCTGACGTTCGGCATGGGCTTTCTCATCGGTTACCGACCGGAAGGAGGCATTGCCGGCGTGGCGCTTGCGATCGTATTTTCCATCTGTTGCGCGTGGGCACTCAGCTGGATTTTTGCCTTCTTCGGGGTCATTGCGCGCGATGCCGCCAGTGTGCAGGGGATCTCCATGGTGGTGCTGTTTCCGCTCATGTTCGTCTCCAATGCCTTTGTGCCGGTGGAGACGATGCCCGGCTGGCTGCGATGGTTTGCCGAAATCAATCCGATTTCCCACATGATCGCGGCCGTCCGCGGGATGGTCAATCAGGGGACGATGAATGCCGATTTCGCGATCTCCCTGCTGGGCGCGGCGGCCATTGTCGCCATCTTTGCCCCGATCGCTGTTCGCGTGTATATGCGCCGGGTGTAGCCGGAAAGAGGGGAGATGAAAATGGCACGAATCCTGGTCGTCGACGATGACGCTCATATCCGCGAACTCGTGAGACATTTTTTAAGCCTCGAAGGTTTTGAGGTTCACGAGGCGGCCGATGGAAAAGAGGCCCTGGCCCTGCTGGAGACGGTGAAAGTGGATCTGGTCATCTTGGACATCATGATGCCGGTGATGGACGGGTGGGATCTCTGCCGGGAACTGCGCGCAGTCGGCGATGTGCCCATCCTGATGCTGACGGCCAAGGGGGAAACGAGACAAAAAGTGAAGGGTTTTGAGCTCGGGGCGGACGATTATCTCGTCAAACCCTTCGACCCGCTTGAACTGGTCGCCCGGGTCAAGGCACTGCTCAAACGGTACCGGATCGCCACATCGCAAATTGTGCAAATCGGCTCCTTATCGTTAAACCGCAAGACATATGAATGCCGGATGGGAGACCGGGAGGTTCTCTTGCCGCCCAAGGAATTCGAACTGCTTTTTAAGTTGGCCAGTCATCCGGGAAGGACATTCACGCGCGACGAGTTGATTGAACAGATTTGGGGCTACGATTACGAAGGGGATGAACGAACGGTGGACGTGCACATCAAGCGGTTGCGCGAGCGGTTTGCCCGGCCGGACGCCCCCTTTTTGATCCGGACGATTCGGGGACTCGGTTACCGGTTGGAGGAGTGCCGATGAAACGGTTGTGGTTCGCGATCAAGGCCGTCTTGATGCTGATTGCCGTGATCGTCATCATCAGCGTGTATTGGACGGCTGCGTATTTCCTTTCGGAATGGGTTTACGCCCGCCTAAACTGGCAGCCGCATCCGCTTGCTCGGCAACTTATGACATCGATCCTGGGCTTCTTTTTGTTTGGATTCAGCATGAGCGTCATCGCACCGTTCATACGAAAGCATGAAAAAGTGTTTTGGCAGAACATGATGGATGCCATCCAACGGATCGCACAGGGCGATTTTCGCGTCCATCTCCCTGTGGATCGGGAAAATCGGAATCATCCCTTTTCAAAACTCGCAACGGGCATCAATGACATGGTCGCCCAATTGCGTGTGATGGAGGAGATGCGCCAGGAGTTCATCTCCAACGTATCCCATGAGATCGGCTCTCCCTTGACTTCGATCCGCGGATTTGCCCGGGCGCTGAAAAACGAGAACCTGAGCCGGGAGCAAAGGATGCGGTATCTGGACATCATCGAAACGGAATGCGTCCGTCTGTCCAAGTTGAGCGAGAATTTGCTGCGGCTGACGATGTTGGAATCGAACCAGCCCCCCTTTTTCCCCGCCCCTTATCGCCTGGACGCACAGCTTCAGACCATCCTTCTCCGCTGCGAGCCGCAGTGGGCGGAAAAGGAGCTGGACGTGGGCGCCGACCTCGAAAAGGTCGTCATCACCGCCGATGAGGACTTGCTGAGTCAGGTGTGGCTGAACCTGATCCATAATGCCATCAAATTCACGCCGAAGGGAGGAAGGATCACCATCCGGCTTGAGAAACGGGGCGACCGGGCGGTCGTCACCGTCTCCGACACCGGGCCGGGAATCGACCAGCAGGATCAGCACCGCATCTTTGAGCGGTTTTATAAAGCGGACAAATCCCGCCACCGCGCCGCCGGCGGAAGCGGACTCGGCTTGTCGATCGCCAAGAAGATTGTTGAGATCCATCAGGGAAGGATTTCGGTGCACAGCCGGCCGGGGGAAGGAGCCGTTTTCACCGTTGAGCTTCCCCTCCATGCTTCCGAAACCGCGCAGAGCGGTTGAAGGGCGGCGAGCGTTTCGGGCGGGTGCGTCGGGCCTCGGCGCCTTTGAAGACCAAAGCCCGCTAGGATGAAGAATGAAAAATAGGGCGACGCGCGCCCTTGAGACTGCAGACCATTTCCGTGCTGATAGCTTTGAAAAATGACGAAGGGGGGCCGCTGGTGCCTTTGTACGAAGCGGCACACCCCTTCGGCATCTGATGGGAATTTTTTAAAGCGCCTCCAAAAAGGTCGCGGACGCGGTTTTTTGCGCCGATTCCATGAGGCAGGGGTTCCCCGGAGAAAAATCGCCCCCTCTTCGACTTTGTCGACAACCTGTAGGGCTCTTGCGCCCTTTTTCTCATTTCTCCGTGTTTATTCGAAAAATGACTTGGCTTTCTTTCCTACTCAAAAGTCCCGGAAGCATCCCGTTCTCCCGTGAACCGCGCCACGTGCATGGCCAGGTAGGCCACTTCATCTTCGGGGAGTTTGAGGTGAAGCCTCTCTTCCAGCCGGTCGGCCACCGCTTGCGCTTGTCGGAAGCTTTCGGGAAGGCGCTCGCGGATGGCGCGCTTTAGCGGGTTGACGATGGGCTGCTTGGTGAGGGCGCGCTGAAGGGCAAACCGGACGTGGGTGACGAAACGGGCGTAATCCAGGGATTCCCTGGGAAGGGGCCGGTTCAGCAGGCGCTCCATCTCCTGGACCGCCACGCGCACGCCTTCCGTGACGCGGAGGGTTTCCGACAATCTCCCCCGCTCCCGGGCGGCCTGAAGGTGCAGCGTCAAAAACCCGATTTCCGAGTCGGGGATCTTGACGCCGAATCGCTTTTCCATCAGTTTGGCGCCGTCGGCGGCGGGGCCCCAGGCCTCAGGATACAGGCACTTGATTTCCTCGAGGAAGGGATTGTCAATCTCCAGTCCGCCCATGAGGCGTTTGAGGGCGAAACCGATGTGATCCGGCAATGCGACGTGGATGTGTTCGTGCAGGGGACCCAGCAGAGGGGCGGCGTGGGCGATGATCTCCTCGGCGACGCCGATCACTTCGTCGCTGACCACGGTGTACAGCTGCTTAAACTTGGCGCGGTTGTCCGGATTCGCCAGGGTAAACCGCTTTTCGATCCGCGGATCTTCCGGATCGATCGGATTTCCGCGGCGCATGCCGAACCCCAATCCCCGGCCGATGAGAATCTCCTCCTTGCCGTCCGGCGTCCGGACTACCAGCACGTTGTTGTTGAGCGAACGTTCCACTATATAATGGCCCCGTTTCATGTTCAACCCCCGCTGTCTTCTTCCGCTTCACGCACCTTGCTGTTGACCGAATTCCACACGGGGAGCGGCAAATCCTTTTCCGCAAACATTTTGGCCGATGCGTTGCGGATCGCGTTTTAGATCAGAACGTTCAGTCTATTTATATCTTGGAAGGAGAATTTTTCATTAAGGAGGTCGGTTGGATGGCGGATTCTTATCCGGTGATGAAAGGGGCGGAGCCCTTCTTCTTTGAGGGAAATGAGGTGGGGGTGCTGGTTCAGCACGGATTTACCGGTACGCCCCAGAGCATGCGGGAACTGGGCGAGTACCTCGCCCACTGCGGGTTTACCGTTCACGGTCCTCGGCTCAAGGGGCACGGAACCCACCCGGAGGAGATGGAAAAGACCACCTACAAGGACTGGATTGCTTCCGCCGAGGAGGGCTACCGCCTGCTCAAGGAGAAATGTTCCCAGGTGTTTGTGGTCGGCCTGTCCATGGGGGGAACACTGGCCCTTCATTTGGCGCACCGATACCCGGAGACCCGGGGCATCGTGCTGATCAACGCCGCCATGTCCATGGAGGAGCTGGAGAAAGTGGCCCGGCAGGAAGAGCCCCGCTTTCTGGAGGGCATCGGCTCGGACATCAAGGCGCCGGGCGTGAAGGAGCTGGCCTATGAAAAAACGCCCCTGAAATCGGTTCGGGAACTGGTGAGGTTCATGGCGGAGACAAGGGAGAAAGTCTCCTCCATCACCTGCCCCGCCCTGATTCTCGTCTCCGCGGAGGATCATGTGGTTCCCCCCTCCAACTCCCGGTTCATCTACGACCATCTCTCCAGCGATGACAAAGAATGGGTGGAGCTTCAAAACTCCTACCATGTGGCCACCCTCGACAACGACAAGGATTTGATCAAAAGGGAAACGGAGAAGTTCATCCGCCGTCTGGCGGGAAAGGAAATAGGTGCCGGCAGGGATCGGTGAGCGGAGCTGAGGGGAAAAGAAGCGGGGGAAAACCGGGGGATGGCGGGAGATGACACCGGCCCTCCGGAGATTCTGACAACCCAAATTCCGGGTGTCGGGAGGGGATTTTCCGCCTCGATTCCCCGGCGGAAAATGGCTTTCTCTGGATACGTTTTCTGTGATTGAAGGCGGGCGGTCTGCCCGCCTTTGTATCTTACAAGGGATGCGGCCAGGCGCTCCTTCGGGGTACAGGAGGAAGACACAAAACCTTTTGCCGCGCGAATTTGTCGGGACGGAGAAGGGAACCATGGGTGAGCAAAATGTGCAAACCGGACGGAATGTACGCGATGTCCATATCCTGATACAACGGGAGGTGAGGAGGGTGGAGATGCAGGTGATGAATGCCACCGATGTCGCCGGCACCGGGGAGAGTTCATTGACGGAGTCGTGCGCGGGCATCTCAAGGCATTGAAGCCACCGGGATCATATTTTGGTATTTCGCTGGACATGGCCGGGGAGCAGTTGAGGGGGTGCGGTTTCGAATGAAAGTGGAACAGGAAGAAGGCGGTTTGGTCGCAGGAACGCTGGAAGGCCTTGACCTGGTGGAAAACGCTTCGGATACCGAATCCCGCCGAAGGCTTTGGCCGAGGAACTGTTGATTTCCTCCGAACATGCCCAATTCCCCTTGTAAATAAATTCTCCAAACCGTCGTCACCACTTTCCGTCGGCTTTCCGCGCCAATAGGCTGACAGCGTCGATGAAGTGATGGAGCTGATTGATTGAGTGCCCACCTGGAGGGAATCGGATCGATGCCGGCGGCGAAGCGGTTGGAGAAAGCTGCCGGGGAAAAGGGATCACATCTATTTTGAAAGGCAGCTTCCGGACGGAGCCGTGTTGTGAAATCCAAGCGGATATGGCAGCAGATCTTGAAGAAGCATGGGCCGGGCTGAGGCTGGACCGCAAAATGGAGGCGGGCAGATCCGGCCCGCCGGAAGTCGATTTTTTGCCTTGTTCCATGATGAAGGGGATATTCGGCAACATGCTCCCTCCCGAAACTTCGCCGACCATTTAAGGCGGGCAGTCAGCCCGCCTTTTTTATATCAGATTCATGGCGGCGACGAACGGTTCGCGGCGTGATGCAAACATCCAGGTCCATTCCCTTGTCCGGGTCTCTGGCCATCGGGTCAGTCGTAGCGCAGTCCGTGCCCGCAGGGGTAAAGGTCGCCGATGGTCACCGGGAGCCGGCCTCCCGGCTGTTTGCCGAAGATCACTTCGACCGCCGCCCGAAGCGCGGTGGGATTGGGGGTTTGCCAGCGGTCGAGGGCGTAGGAGGCGAGGTATGCGTCCACCTCCGGATAGTCGGCGAGATCATAGGGCAGCCCCAGGGAGAGGGCGGCCACCGGTTTTCCCGTCTTCAGCAGGGCCCGGACCAACTCGCTCTGTCCCGGGGGGAGTTTGCTCTGGGAATAGGTGGCGACCAGGATCCGGTCCGCCTGCTCGGCCAGCCGGACCGCTTCCTGAATCTCTTCCGCCGTCGGATCATGGGTCCGGGCTTGCCATCCGATCACCTGGCCTCCCCCGATCGCCTGGACCGCTTCCACCGCCTCCGGCACCTGGATCACTCCCGCCACCAAGGTGGTTTGGCCATTTCGCCTGAAGGGCAGCACCCCTTCATTTTTCACCAGGGTGGTGGCGCGGCGCGCGATCTGATCCGCTTTTTTCCGGTGGGAGGTGTGGCCGCTCACCCTTTCCGCCCGTTTCGGGTCGGCGTAGCGGTCGGAAAACAGGCCGTACTCGCATTTGGCCCGCAGCACCCGGCGGACGGAGTCGTTCACCCGTTTTTCGGAGATCGCTCCGGTCCGAACCCCGTCGCGGATCGCGCTGACCGTCTCCACGTGGTCCTCAAAGGAGCCGGTGGACATGATCACGTCCGCTCCGGCCTGCACGGCCATCGCTGCGGCTTCCCGGGTGCCCCAGTTTTCGTCGATGGCGTCCATCGTCATGGCGTCGGTGATGATGATCCCGTCATAGCCCATCTCGTTCCTCAAGAGCCCGGTCAGCACCTTGTGCGACAGGGTGGCCGGAAGTTCCGGATCGATCGCTTCCACCACCACGTGGGCCGTCATGATGGAGTCGACCCCCGCGTCGATGGCGGCGCGAAAGGGCAGGAGGTGGACCGTTTCCAGGGTTTTTCGGTCGTAGCCGACTCTGGGCAGTCCGAGATGGGAGTCCACATCCGTGTCCCCGTGCCCCGGAAAATGCTTGGCCGAAGCCATCACCTTTTCTTTCTGGTACGCCCGCACTTGCGCTGCGGTCAGTTTCGCCGCCAGTTGCGGGTTTTCGCCGAAGGAACGGACGCCGATCACGGGATTTTCCGGGTTGGTGTTCACATCCGCCACCGGGGCGAAGTTCCAGTGAAAGCCCATCGCCCGGGCTTCCCGGGCGGTAAGCCGGGCGGCCTCCGCGGCATCCTTGATGCTGTGGGTGGCCCCGATTCCCATCTGCCGGGGGAAGGCGGTGGTGCCCCGGCGGATGTTCTGGAAGGCGCCGAACTCGAGATCGGCGGAGATCAGCAGGGGGATTCCCAGACGGGTTTGGGATGCCCACTTCTGAAGCCGGTTGTTGTATTCGGCCATGAAGGCGGGGGCCGGTTTGTTGTAGATGATCACCGATCCGACGTGGTAGTCCTGAAGGACTTTCCGGGTCTTTTCGTCGGGCATGCCATCGGGGGCGTCGCCGGTGACCTCCATCACCATCTGTCCGGCCTTCTCGTCCAGGGTCATCCGGGAAAGGAGGCTTTCCGCCGCCTCCTCGCAGGAAGGGGTTTTCCGCGCCGAGGCGGGAGCGACCTGCACCGATGCGATCAGGGCGACTCCCAGAATCGAAGCGACGGTTCCCATCCACACGCGTCGAAAGCGGGACATGGACCATCCTCCTTAAGGCGGGATTATTGAACCCGTTCGACGCGCCGGTCGACTTTTCCTTGTTATTTGAATTCAATTGAAAGAATTCAAACAAAATTCCCCTTCTCCGGAGAGGGGAAGGGGTAAAAGGCGGCTTTGCCCGATGGAATTTTCAGGACTTCTCCAGTTGCTCGGCGGGCCGGGTTGTTTCGCGAAGGGGACGGCTCCTGTCAAAGAGCGAAACGCCGACCATGATGATCAGGCTGGCGGCCATGCCGTACATGATGGGATCGGTGGAGGTGATGCCCAAAACGGCCAGACCGCCGATCACGACCGCCGTGCCGCCGATGACCGCCGAAAAGCCGGCCTTGGGGGTGGCTTTTTTCCAGAAGATGCCCAGGACCACCGGAACGAAGATCGCTCCGGACAGGATGGCGTAGGCCACGTCCAGCGCCACCAGCACGTCCTGGATCCAGATGGCGAAGATGATGGCGAGGGCCCCCAGGGACAGGGTGGCCAATTTGGAAATCCAGATATATTTCCGGTCGTCGGCTCCCTTGAACAGGAAACGGAGGAGAATGTCGTTGGCAAGCAGTGTGGACGATGCGAGCAGGGAGCCGGAGGCGTTGGACATCAGCGCGGCGCAGACGGCGGCGAGCACCAGGCCCAGCAGACCGGGCGGAAGGATGCCGCTTGCCATCTCGGCGAAGGCGTCCTGGGGCTGCTTTAGGGCGGGCAGCGAAACGAGGGCGCACATCCCGATCAGGCTGAGGGCGATGGCCCAGGCGATGCTGTAGAAGCCGGCGAACAGGGCGCCCGTCCGGGAGACGGAGGCGGACCGGGCCGTGAACACCCGCTGCCAGATGTCCTGGGAGACCACCATCCCCAGGCAGTACAGGAGGAAATATTGAAAGATCTGGGCCCCGCCGATATGGGTCCAATCCAGGTGGGTGGCCGGCACCTTGTCCAGGAGGGCGGAGAAACCGCCGACGTGGGCAAGGGATAGGGGCAGCATGACAAAAAACACGCCGGCGGTCATGATGACGAACTGGATGACGTCGGTCATGGTGACGCTCCACATGCCGCCCAACAGCGTGTAAAAGATGACGATGCCCCCGCCGACGATCATGGAGGTCGTCAGTTCCCAGCCGAGGATGGCGTGGATGATGGCCCCCATGCCGATCACCTGCGTCACCGTCACCATGACGGTGTAGATCACCGCCACCACGGCGCTGAGGAGGCGGGTCTGCTCCCCGTACTTAAGTCCCAACAGTTCGCTGATGGTCGTCACCTTCAGCCGGTTGAAGGCGCCGCTGAAAAAGAGGCCGAGCACCATGATGCCGAGGCCCAGCATCGCGACGAACCACATGCCGGAGATTCCGTGTTCGTATCCCAGCCGGGCGGTGCCGATGGTGGCGGCCCCGCCGATGATGACCGCCACCAGGCAGCTGCAGTAGACGAGGAGCCCCAAATTGCGGCCCGCCAGAACATACTCCTCCGAGGTGCGGACTTTTTTTGTTCCGAGGATGCCGATGATGATCAGGACGAGGAAATAGACCAGCAGCACTCCCGTATCCAACCAATTCATTCGATAACCTCCTTCATGGGACCGGATGGCCTGCCTCCAGCTCGGCCAGGACCCGGTCGAGCACCTTCAAGCCCTCATCGATCTGGTCGCGGTTGACGGTCAGCGGGGGGATCATGCGGATCACTTCTCCCCGGTTTCCGCAGAGATAGAACAAGACGCCGTATTCGGCGCATCGGTGGAGGATTTTAAGCAGCGCCTCCCCGTCCGGTTCACCGGTTTCCGGGTCGATGATCTCGATGCCGATCATGAGGCCGACGGAGCGGACGTCGCCGATGCGCGCGTGCTTTTCCGCAAGCTTATCCAGCTTTTCCCGGGCATAAGCCCCCATCTGGCGGCAATTGGCCAGGAGGTTTTCCTCTTCGATCACTCGGATGGTGGCCAGCGCCGCCTCACAGGCGATCGGATTCCCTCCGAAGGTGGTGGCGTGGGCGCCCGGCGTCCATTTCTGCATCAGCTCCCGGGAAGCGGCGGTGACGCCGAGGGGCAGGCCCGAGGCGATGCCCTTGGCGATGGCCATGATGTCCGGCGTCACGCCGAAGGTCTGGGCGGCGAACCACTGGCCGGTTCTTCCGAACCCGGTCTGCACTTCGTCAAAGACCAGCAGGATGCCGTGCCGGTCGCAGATCTCCCGCAGACGGACCAGCCACTGACGGGGCGGAACGATGTAGCCGCCTTCGCCGAGGATGGGCTCCAGGATCACGCAGGCGATTTCTTCCGGCGACACCTGATGTTGAAAGAGATGCTCCAGGTTTTTGTCCAGCTCCTCCACGCACCAACGGGCGGGCTCCCGGTCCGGCGGGCATCCGCGGGGATCGGCGTAGGGGATTTGGTACACCCCGGAGACTGCATGCAGATGTTTCCGGTATTTGCTCTTGGAGGTGCTGAGGCTCAGGGCTCCCAGCGTGCGGCCGTGAAAACATCCCGTGAACGACACGACACAGGGCTTTCCGGTTACGTGTTTCGCCAGCTTGATCGCCCCTTCCACCGCCTCGGTCCCGCTGTTTCCGAAAAAGAAAGAATCCAGCCCTTCGGGCAGGATGCGGGCCAGCTCTTCCGCCAGTTTCAGTGCGGATTCGTAGACGATCACCCCCATGGGGCCGTGGAGGAGGCGATCCGCCGCCCTTTTGATCGCCTCCACCACTTTCGGGTGGCGGTGTCCCACGTTGGTCACGGCGATGCCGGAGGTGAAATCGAGGTATTTTCTGCCGTCCAGCCCCAGGTAGTAACACCCCTCTTCGCCGATCACCGGCAGGTTGGGGAAATCCTTGGCCATCGTCGGAGCTAGATGGCGGTGCATTCTCTTCAGGAAGGATTCCGGCGTGTTCAAGCGAATCACTCCTTTTTCCTCGGCGGCTTCCGCATTTCGTCCCCTCGCGTCCAGGGACTGCGGAGCGGCCATGAGGGGGATGACGATTCCCCTGGCGAATAACAATACGATTATACGTATAATCATCCATATCGTCCAGAAGGAAATTTGCGGGGGGAAAGAGAGGTCCGCGGGAGAAAAAAGGCGGCACGGGGGGTTTTTGGATGTTTTCGACCGGCGAAATGCGGGCAAGTCCCCTTTCATTAGCCGCCCATAGGCCGGTCGGCTGAGGATGGGATGGTCTCTCCGAAGGAGGAAATTTTTGTATAATTGACACCCGATCAACAGGGAGTTTATACTGTATGTAACCGGTTACTCATGTGTCGGATATTTTTTATCGCCGGTGTGTAACCGGTTACATATGGAGGTTGAAAACGGATATGGCGACGATTCGGGATGTGGCCGCCCGGGCCGGTGTTTCCGTGGCCACCGTCTCCCGGGTGCTGAACGGGAACGGGTACGTGAACAAGGAGACGGCCCGGCGGGTCCGAAGGGCGATCCAAGAGCTGAACTACCGGCCGAACATGGTGGCGAGGGGGTTGGCCAACCGGAAGACGGGAACCCTGGCCGTCATCCTGCCGGACATCAAAAACCCGTTCTTTTCGGAATTGGCCCGGGCGGTGGAAGACACGGCCCGGACCGGCGGCTTCACGGTGATCTTCTGCAATTCCGACGACCTGGGGTCGAGGGAGAAGAGCTACATTGAAGTCCTGCGGCAGAAATATATCGACGGCATCATCATCGCCTCCAACACACTGGGGGAAGCGGATGTGGCTTACATCAACGACAACGACATTCCGCTGGTGGTGCTGGACCGCGGGCCGGGAGTCGGGGACTGCGCCGTGTTCCGGGCCAAAAACGCCGACGGGGCGAAAATGGCCGTCCGGCACCTCCTGGATGCGGGCTGCCGAAAGGTGGCGCACATCGCCGGTCCCGAAGAATTGGTCACTGCCCGGGAACGGCTGAAGGGATATCGCGAAGTTGCGGGAGCGTTTCCCTGGTTTGACGAGAGCCTGATCGTGCCGGGGCGTTTTTCGGTCGAGGGGGGAAAGGAGGCCGTGCGCCGGCTGCTGGAGCGCCATCCCGATGTGGACGGAATTTTTGCCGGAAACGATCTGATGGCGATCGGAGCGCTCAAGGCGCTGCAGCGGATGGGAATCAAGGTGCCGGACCAGGTGTCGATCTGCGGTTTTGACGGTGTGGAAATGACGGAATGGACGGAACCGGAGCTGACCACCGTCGCTCAGCCCATCTACGAAATGGGAGCCGAAGCGACCCGGTACCTGATCGACCGGGTCCGGGGCAAGGCGGAGCCGAAGGCGGTGGTGGAGCTGGACGTCCGGTTGATACAGCGGGGATCGACGAGGAGGGGTGCGGATTGACGCGGAAGCGGGCGCAGGTGGCGGTCGTCGGCAGTCTCAACATGGATGTGGTCGTCAAGGCGAAGCGCGCCCCGAAGATGGGCGAAACCGTGATGGGGGAGGCGGTCCATTTCATCCCCGGCGGCAAGGGGGCCAACCAGGCCGTGGCCGCGGCCAAACTGGGGGCCCAGGCGGTGATGATCGGGGCGGTGGGGGACGACCCCTTCGGCCGGTCCCTTTTGGAGTCCCTCCGAAAGAGCGGAGTGAATACAAGGGGCGTGAAAACCGTGCCCGGGGTGGCCACCGGCATCGCCTCCATTCTCCTGACCGATGAAGACAACAGTATCGTCGTGGTGGCGGGAGCCAACGGCCGATGCCTGCCCGAAGACGTGGAGGCGGGGAGGGAGATGCTTTCCGGTGCGGATATTCTCCTGCTCCAGCTGGAGATTCCCCTGGAGACGGTGCTTGCGGCCGCCCGCACCGCCAAGGAGCTGGGGATGAAGGTGATCCTGAACCCGGCCCCGGCCCGGGAGCTCCCCGAGGAGCTGTACCGGCTGACGGATGTGATCACGCCCAACCGTTCCGAGCTGGAGTTTCTGACGGGCCGCCCCGTGGACGAGGGCGGGCTGGAGGCGTCGATGAAGGTGCTTTTGGAGCGGGGGGCGGGCTGCGTGGTGACCACTCTGGGGGCCGAGGGAGCCGCCCTGCTGTCGCCGGAGGAAGGATTTCGGCGGGTGAAAGGGTATGCGGTGGAAGTGGTGGACACCACCGGTGCGGGAGATGCCTTCAACGCGGCCCTGGCCTGCGGGCTGTCCGAGGGGATGGGGCTTTCGGCCGCGGTGGATTTTGCCGGCCGCACCGCCGCCCTGGCCGTCACCCGGCTCGGCGCCCAGGACGGGATGCCGCTGAGGAAGGAAGTCGAGGAATTTGCCAAACGGCTGAACGGAGGATGAACCGTGAAAAAGACGACGCTGTTGAACAGCCATCTTTCAAGGGTCATCAGCGAGATGGGACACACGGACCGGCTGGTGGTGGCGGATGCCGGGCTTCCGATCCCGCGGGATACGGAGCGGATCGACTTGGCGGTCCGGCCCGGCTTGCCCGGTTTCCTGGAGACGCTGGAGGCGATCCTCACCGAGCTGGAGGTGGAGAAGGTGTATGTGGCCGAGGAGACGGAAAGGGTCAGCCCCCGGCTGCATCGGGCGCTGAAGGAGATGTTTCCGGAGGCGGAGTGGGAAACGGTCACCCATGAGGCATTGAAGGGGATGACCAGGGAGGCGAAGGCGGTGGTCCGGACCGGCGAATGCACCCCCTACGCCAATGTGATCCTGCAGGCCGGTGTCTCGTTTTGAGGGGGGATGATCCCATGCCCGCGCATCTTTTGGAAATGAAAGGAATCCGAAAGGAATTTTCCGGCGTCCCGGTCCTCCGCGGCGTGGACTTTGCGCTTTATCCCGGAGAGATTCACGCCCTCATGGGGGAAAACGGGGCGGGAAAATCGACCCTGATGAAGATTCTCGCCGGAGTCCACCGGAAGGACGGGGGGATCATCCGGATCGACGGGGAAGAGCGGGAGATCGACGGCGCCCGGGAAGCGATGCGGCTGGGAATCGCCGTGATCCACCAAGAACTGAACCTGATCCCCCACCTGACGGTGATGGAAAACCTGTTTTTGGGCCGGGAGATGGTTTACGGGAGGACGGGATGGATCCGCTGGAAGCAGATGAAGGAGGAAGCCCGCAGGTGGCTGGAGCCCCTGGGGCTTGAGGTGGATCCTTCCCGGGAAGTGGCTTCCCTGTCCGTGGGGGAGCAACAGCTGGTGGAAATCGCCCGCGCCCTCTCCATGCAGGCCAGGATTCTGGTTCTGGACGAACCGACATCGGCCCTGACCAACCGGGAAATCGACACCCTTTTCCGAATTCTCCGCTCTTTGAAGGAAAAGGGAGTGGGGATGATATACATTTCCCACCGGATGGAGGAGATCTTCGAAATCTGCGACCGGATCACGGTCCTTCGGGACGGCGAGTGGATCGGCACGCGGCGGGCCGATGAGACCGACGTGGATGAATTGATCCGGATGATGGTGGGAAGGAACATCAGTAACCGCCATTTCCGCGAGCCGGTGGAACCGGGGGAAGAGCGGCTGCGGGTGGAAGGGCTCACCCGCAAGGGACAAGTGGAAGAGGTCTCCTTTTCGATCCGGAGCGGGGAAATCGTCGGTCTGACCGGCCTGATGGGCGCCGGGAGGACGGAAACGGCCCGTCTCCTCTTCGGCATCGACGCCCCTGACCGGGGGAAGGTGTGGGTGGACGGCAGGGAGGTCCGGGTCCGTCACCCGGCCGACGCCATCCGCGAGGGCATCGCCTTTGTGACGGAAAACCGGAAGGAGGAGGGGCTGGTTTTGTCCCTTTCGGTCCGGGAAAACCTCTCCCTCCCCAATCTGGGCGCCTTGTCCGCCCGCGGGCTGATCCGCAGCCGGAAGGAAGCGCGCCTGGTGGAGGAACTGATCCGGCGGTTGTCGATCAAAACCGCGGGGCCGGGACAGGAGGTCCGTTTCCTAAGCGGGGGGAACCAGCAAAAGGTGGTCATCGGCAAATGGCTGGCCGCTTCGCCCCGGGTGCTCATCCTGGATGAGCCGACCCGGGGGGTGGACATCGGCGCCAAGGAGGAGATTTACCGGCTGATGAACCGGTTGACCCGGGAAGGCATGGCCATCCTGCTCATCTCCTCGGATCTTCCGGAGGTGCTGGGGATGAGCGACCGGGTGCTGGTCATGCACCAGGGGCGGATCGCCGCCGAATTTAAAAGAGAAGAGGCGACCCAGGAGAAAATTCTGGCCGCCGCCTCGGGAGGGTGTGCGTCATGAACACTCTTTGGAAAAACAGCCGGTTGGGCCTGTTTCAAAAACTCGGTCCCCTGATGGGTCTCGGCGTCATCGTGATCGCTCTGTCCTTCATCAGCGGGGATTTCCTGACCGTCACCAACATTTTCAACGTGTTGCGGCAGATTTCCATCAACGCCCTGCTCGCCTTCGGAATGACCTTCGTCATCCTGACCGGCGGGATCGACCTGTCCGTCGGATCCATTCTGGCCCTGTCCGGCGCTCTCTGCGCCGGGATGATCGCCGGGGGAACGGACCCGATCCTGGCCGTGCTCGCCGGACTGGCGGCCGGCACCCTGATGGGGGCGGCCAACGGGCTGTTGGTGGCCAAGGGGCGGGTGGCCCCCTTTATCGCCACCCTGGCGACGATGACGATCTATCGGGGATTGACGCTGGTTTACACGGAAGGGCGTCCCATCACCTTCAGCAACGAGACCTTCTCCCTGTTGGGAAAGGGATATTTCCTCGAGATTCCCGTGCCGGTCATCTGGATGCTGCTTTCCTTCCTCATCCTTTCCTTTTTGCTTCGCAACACCACCTTCGGCCGCCACATTTACGCGGTGGGGGGGAATGAGGAGGCGGCCGTTCTCTCCGGGATCCGGGCGGACCGGGTGAAGATCCGGGTCTATGCCATCAGCGGACTGTTCGCATCCCTGGCGGGGATCATTCTGACTTCCCGCCTCAGTTCCGCCCAGCCGACGGCGGGCGTGGCCTATGAGCTGGATGCGATCGCCGCCGTCGTCCTCGGGGGGACGAGCCTGGCCGGCGGGCGCGGCTGGATTGCCGGCACCCTGGTCGGCGCCATGATCATCGGGGTGCTGGACAACGGCCTCAACCTGTTGAATGTATCCTCTTTCTACCAGCAAGTGGTGAAGGGAGGGGTGATTCTGCTGGCGGTGCTGTTGGACAGGTCCCGGAATGGCTGAGGCGCGTCGGGTGAAATGCTTAAAACCAGGAGGGATGCGAGGATGAAAAAAGTTTGGTTTTCCCTGTTGACGGCCTTGCTGGTCGTCGGATTGATCGCGGGCTGTTCCAGCCAGTCCGGCCTGGAACAGCAGGAAGAGAAGCAGGATGACGGCGTGACGATCGGTTTTTCCATCTCGACGCTCAACAACCCCTTCTTCGTCACCCTGAAGGAGGGAGCGGAGAAGGCGGCCAAGGAGGCCGGCGCGGAGCTGATCGTCGTCGATGCCCAGGATGACAGCGCCAAACAGTTGAGTGACGTGGAAGACCTGATCCAGAAAAAGGTGGACATTCTCCTGATCAACCCCACGGACAGCCATGCGGTTTCCAGCGCCGTGGAGTCCGCCAACCAGGCGGGAATTCCGGTGATCACCGTGGACCGTGAAGCCGAAGGCGGGGAAACGGTGGCCCACATCGCCTCCGACAACGTTTCGGGGGGCAAAATGGCCGGTGAATATATCCTGGAGCAGCTGGGCGGCAAGGGCAACATCGTGGAGCTGGAGGGAATTCCCGGAACCTCCGCCGCCCGGGACCGGGGAAAGGGATTCCATGAAGCCGTGGACGGCAAGCCGGGTGTGAAAGTGGTGGCTTCCCAGCCGGCGGACTTCAACCGGGCAAAGGGCCTGAACGTGATGGAGAACATCCTGCAGAGCCACAAGGACATCCAGGCGGTCTTCGCTCATAATGACGAAATGGCGCTGGGCGCGCTGGAGGCGATAAAAGCCGCCAAGAAGGAGATCCTGGTCGTCGGCTTTGACGCCATCGAGGACGCGGTGAAGGCCGTCGAAAAGGGGGACATGGCCGCCACCATCGCCCAGAAGCCGGAGGAGATGGGCCGGATCGCCGCGGAAGTGGCCGTCAAGGCCGCCAAGGGAGAGAAAGTGGAGAAGTTTTATCCGGTGGAGCTGGAGCTGATCACGAAGAAGTGATATGCCTTGGGCGGTAAAGGGGCGCTGACATAGGGGATGTTGCGCTCCGCCCCACTGCTGATAGAATCGAAACAAACGATGTTTGCTTCAAATATATCTCTGATCCGCATAGGTGATCCGCATAAGTGGGAGAGGTCTTGTCAGTCGACGAGCAGTTTGATGCGGACCGTGAAAATTGAGGGCCGGTGTGCCCTCTTTCTTTTTCCATCATGTGGAGAACCATCCCTTCGATTGCTTGGGATTCATGTATTTCAGATAATAACCCCCCAATAGTAACAACACGACCGAAATCCCCCATTTGATTAGAGCATATTTGGGAGCAAAATAGGAAAATGGATGAACACGGCAAGAATGATGAGAATTTTACCCAGGTAGCGTTTCATGGGATTCTTCCTCCACAGGTTTTCTGACAAATCATCCATCGGAGACAGAATGAGACGAAAGCCCGTCTATTAGGGTTCTTCACGTATGCACGGCGGCGAGACCCATCGCGGACTCCTGAACGATGCAATTCATGTTTTCTTTGCTTTTTCCCGACGCCATTCTTGCAAAATTTTCTCCAGTTGAACAAGGTGCCGTTTTTGATGTTGCACCAAAAAGTAAATCCATTGGTACAGGTCGATTTTCCCCAGGTTTTGCACCGACATGCGCACGCGATACAACGTTCCCTGGCCTGCCGAGAGCTCATCCAATATGTCGAGGCATTGTTTCTGCTGATTGTGGAGGGTGGCGCGAACTTCTTCAACCGGTACGTTTCCCGTCGGCTCCATGTGTTCGGGACGGTCCCAGGGAAAGGCATCCGGTTGTGCAATGGTGGCCAGACGATCGAGGTCGGTATCCCTGTGGGGAACTTTTCCCTGTTCGTACCGCTTTAGCGCTTTGTCCCTTCCTTTGCGGATAATGATCATCAAAAAGTGGTTGGTGAGCGTGATGTGCTCCAAAACTTCACGGATCGACCAGCCGCCGTCCCTTGGCTTGTAAGTTTGAGGTTCGACGGGCAGATCAAACCATCGATCCAGTCGTTCCAAGGTATCCACAAGGTCCCTGCGAATTTTTTCGATCGCATCGGATACTTTCATGTTGTTTCACCGTTTTTCCATGGATAAGTTGATTTTAACTCAGAATTCGTTGAAACCGGTGCCAGGAGAAGGAGTTGTACCAAAGAGGCCGTAACGACCTCAACGAAACAAGGCGGCATACTCCTTTCCGGCACCTCGGCGGTGGCTGAGGGGTCGGATTCTCGACAGATTTGAAAGGAAAAATGCGCAATAACGAAGAAAATGTCTAATGCGTCCTTTACAAATCGGGTAACTGAATTTCTGTAGCGCCTGTCGCGTAAATCGATTTATCCTTGAATTACCGGGAAAGAAGGGATCAAAAATTCGACAAGCACTGCCTGCATCCATCGCGGAACAGTTGACGTTGCCCGTCATCGCGGCGCCGATGTTTCTCGTCTCAAGCCCCGAACTGGTCGTGGAGTGCTGCAAAGCGGGAATCATCGGTTCCTTTCCTTCACTGAACGCCCGCACCGTTGACGTGTTGGACGACTGGATGACGCGCATCGCGGAAGAGCTGAAAAAGGCCCGGGAGGATCAGCCGGACCGGCGGATCGCCCCCTGGGCGGTGAACCTGATCGTCCACCGGACCAATCCGCGGTATGAATCCGATCTGGAACTGATCCGAAAACACCGCCCGCCGATCGTGATCACCTCCCTCGGCAACCCCGCGCCGGTGGTCGATATCGTCCACGGTTACGGCGGCCTCGTCTTTTCGGATGTCAGCACCCTGGTCCACGCCAGGAAGGCGGCAGGTTCCGGCGTTGACGGCCTGATCCTGGTCTGTTCCGGGGCGGGGGGACATGCCGGCACGATCAATCCCTTCGCCTTTGTGGGGGAGGTCCGCCGCTTCTGGGACGGTCTTCTCATCCTGGCCGGCTGCATCTCCGGCGGCCGGGACATTTTCGCCGCCCGGGCGATGGGGGCTGATCTGGCTTACATGGGGACCCGGTTCATCCCCGCCTCCGAAAGTTTTGCGAGTGACGAATACAAAGAGATGCTGATCCAGTCCGACCTGGACGATTTGATTTACACGGATGCCTTCAGCGGTGTTCACGCCAACTTCCTCAAGCCCAGCATCCGGAGGGCCGGCCTGGATCCCGACCGCCTTCAGAAGAAGGAAACCGTCGATTTTTCCCACCTGGACCAGACCAATGCAAAGGCCTGGAAGGATATCTGGTCTGCCGGGCAGGGAGTGGGAAGAATCGAGCGGGTGCAGACCGCTTCCGAAATCGTGGCGGATCTCAAGCGGGAATACGACGAGGCCCTTCAGGCGTTCAGGCAAACCCTCACTTGACGCCCGAGAAGGGCGTTTTTTTTAGAGACGGATCGATTGCGGGGAAAAACCATGTTTGAGGAATTGATACACAAAACGCTGGACGGTCTCAAAAAGCGGCTGGTGGACCGGAAACTGATGATTCAAGGCGAAATGGGCCGGGTGGAAGAAGTGGGTTTTTCCTTTAACGAGCCTGCAACGGAAGAGGAGATTCAGGACTTCAGCCGTCGCGCGGGCTTTCGTCTTCCCGATGATTACTGGGCATTTCTCCGGCACTGCGACGGGGCCACCCTTTTCCAGCCGTGGTACGGAGGTCAGATGGAACTGTGCCGTTTGTCGGAGGTTGAGAGCAAGCTGGGCATCGTCGATTTTTCCTGAAACTGGTATCCCATCGGCCATCAAGACGGCCATTTTTTGATGATTGACGCCGAAAAAGCGAAGAAGGGTGAGAGGGATTATCTCATGTGGTGGGGTTCCAGCTTCGTGGAGGATGCCCGATATCTCGATTTGCTCTGGCTGGATCGATTCATCGTCGCCCAAGGAGCCCGGTTCCGGGATTGGCCCCGGATGGACGTGGAAGGAGTCGATGATGCAAACATCCTCTCTGCGTCAGAAAAAGTCGCCCCTCCGAAAAACCGGAGCAATCGGCGGGGAGGGGTTCCTTCATGTGGAGGCCTCTCCTGGGATGAAAAAAGGAGGGCCCGGTATGGCCAGACCCTCCGGAATTGAAGCCCGCCTGCCCGGAAACGGCCTGTCATTTTTTCTTTCCTTTTCCGAACAGGCCGACGGCCGCCCCCTCACGGGTCGAATCCGCGGCGCCGATGTAGAGGCCGGACCGGTGATCGATCCAGATGCTTTGCACGTTTCCGATATTCACAGGCGCGCTTTCCCACCGGTGGCCGAGTTCCTGGAGCCGGCTGCGGGCCTCCTCGGGCACCCCTTCTTCCCAGCGGATGTCGGGATAGCGGTTGCTGTAGATGCGGGGCTCCTCAATGGCCGCTTTGAGCGGCATGCCGTACTCCAGCTTGTGGAGAATCACCTGGAAGACGGAGGCGATAATGGTCGCGCCGCCGGGGGAGCCGACGGTCAGGACCGGTTTTCCGTCCCGGAACACGATGGTGGGGGTCATGGAGCTCATCGGCCGCTTGAAGGGCCGGACTTCGTTGGGACCGCCGGGAACGGCGTCGAAATCGGTCAGCTCGTTGTTCAGCAGGATGCCGTATTCCGGCACCATGATCCCGCTTCCGAAGAGCTGCTCGATCGTGGTGGTGTAGGAAACCAGGTTGCCCCACCGGTCGGCCACGGTGAAGTGGGTCGTCTGGCCGATCGGCCGGTCATCGGGTTGAACGGAGGCCGGTTTTTTCCCTCTTTTCCCTTCGTATTTCCAGGGATCCCCGGGTTTCACCTCCGGGTTGGCCCGATCCATCGACACCAGGGCGGACCGTTCCCGGATGTATTCCGGATGGAGCAGTCCCTTCATCGGGACGTCGACAAACTCCGGATCCCCGATGTACGCTCCCCGGTCGGCATAGGCCAGGTGCATCGCTTCGGCAAGCAGGTGATATTTTTCCGGGGAGCGGACGTCGTATCGTCCCGCTTCCAGTTCCTCCAGCATCTTCAGGATCTGGATCGCGGTGAGGCCGCCGGAGCTGGGGGGAGGCATGGACACGATCTCATAATCCCTGAAGGTTCCCCGGACGGGCCGATCCAGGGTGACGCGGTAACGCTTCAGATCGTCCAGCGTCATGCTGCCGCCGTGCTCCCGGACGGTCCGGGCGATCGCTTCCCCCACTTTTCCCCGGTAGAAGACGTCGGTTCCATGCTTTTGGATCAGGCGCAGGGTTTTGGCCAGATCCTTCTGAACCAGCAGATCCCCTTCCTTCAGGGGTTTTCCGCCGGGGAGGAAGACATCCCTGGCGGCGGTCCGGGCCAGCTTTTCCTTATTCTCCTCGATGGCATCGGCCAAAACCCAGTTGACCTTCACTCCCCTTTCCGCCAAACGGATGGCGGGGTCGATCAGTTTGGATAAGGGGCGGGTTCCCCACTTCTCAAGTGCCGTCTCCAATCCCTTCAAGGTGCCGGGGACGCCCACCGCATTCCCGTGGGTGTGCCGCTCCGGGAAGGGGATCGGGTTTCCGTCCTCGTCCAGGAACATGTCGGGCTTGGCGCCCATCGGGGCCCGTTCCCGGCTGTTGACGATGGAAACCTTCCGGGTTTTGGCGTCGTAAACCATCATGAAGCCGCCCCCGCCGATCCCGGACATCATCGGCTCCACCACGTTTAAAGCAAACTGAATCGCCACCGCCGCATCCACGGCGTTCCCCCCCTGGCGCAGCACGTCCGCCCCCACCTGGGTCGCCAGGGGGTGGGCGGTGACCACCATTCCCTCCTTGCCCACCGCCACCTGCCGGAGAGGGGCGGAGGAGCGCTTCGCTTCCACCAAGGCAGGTGGAATCGCCAGGGAAAGGGTCAGCAACAGGGAACACAGGATCCCCAGAATCGGTTTCCAGCGAAGTCGCATCGCATTCCTCCCGTCTCGCGATTTTTTCCAAGCCTGCACCCGCTGAAGGGCATTTTATAACTTTCGATTTTTCGGACAAAACTCCTTCCGAGACGAAAGAGTAGGGAGTGCTTCTCCCTTGACAGGAACCGGGGAAACCCATACCATACAGTGAAACCGGAGAAAAAGGCGATGAAAGGACAGCTTCCCGATCGAAATCGGGTGAACATCACGGCGCATTCAGGAAGGGGGATGAGGGATGGACAAACGGGTGAAACCGGAGGGCTTCCGGGAAGAAACCCTGGTGATCCACGCCGATGAAGAGGTGGCCGAGGACGGGTCGGTGGCGCCGGCGATTTATTATTCCGCCACCTTCCGCGCCCGGGATGCCGCCGAATTCCGGGAGATGGCGAGCACGTCCCGCCACCCCAGGTATTACACCCGTTACGGCAATCCGGTGCACGAACGGGTTGCCAAGGTGGTCGCGGGGCTGGAAGGCACGGAGACGGCGATCATGACCGGTTCCGGCATGGGGGCGATCGCCACGACGATTCTCGCCCTGGTCCAGGCCGGGGATCATGTGATCGCGCAGACGCGCCATTACATGAGCACCGCCAAGATCATGGACGAGATGCTTCCCAAATTCGGGGTGGACGTCACCCTGGTGGAGCAGACGGACGTCGGCGCCTTTGAGCGGGCGATCCGCCCCAACACCCGGCTGATCATGCTGGAGTCGCCGGCCAATCCGACGATGGTGGTGACGGACATCGCCGCCGTGACGGAACTGGCCAAGCCCCGGGGGATCATCGTGGTGGCCGACAACACCTTTGCGACGCCCATCAACCAGCGCCCCCACGAGCTGGGGGTGGATGTGGTGGTACACAGCGCCACCAAATACCTGGGGGGCCATCACGACCTGACGGCGGGCGTCATATGCACCAGCGAAGCGTTGGCCGATCGCATCTGGCAGACCCACATCTCCCTGGGTTCGGTTCTTTCGCCGATGGACGCCTGGCTGTTGCTCCGGGGGCTGCGCACGCTGCCGGTCCGGATGGAACGGATCAACGCGAACGCCCTCGCCCTGGCCCGCTTTTTGGAGGAGCAGCCACAGATCGAGCGGGTGCACTACCCCGGATTGCCCAGCCATCCGCAGCATGAACTGGCGAAACGCCAGATGCGCGGTTTCGGGGGCATGATTGCCCTGGAAATCAAGGGCGGGTATGAGGAGACGGCCCGCTTCGTCTCCGCCCTGAACCTTCCGCTGAACGCCGTCAGCCTGGGCGGCGTGGAATCCCTGGTGGTCCATACGGCGGCGATGTGGGGCGGGGTGATGACCGAGGAGCAGATGAAGACAGCCGGGATTCAGCCCAATTTCGTGCGCTTCTCGGTGGGGCTCGAGCACGTGGAGGATCTGAAGGCGGATTTGTGGCAGGCCCTGCAAAAGGTTTGAAGGGGAAGGGCTCCGTAGGCGAAGGAACGGCTGCAAGAAGAGCCCCCCTCAGCAGGCGGCGCCAGCTGCGGACGGCTTCCCAATAGGCGTCTCAATCTTGCGCGCCGAACGAGAAGCTCGCCCGGTTTGCGGAAAGCGAGGCGGCGGGTTTGCTGAGGAAAAGGAAAAGGCCCATGCGGGCCTTTGAGATTGATGACAAACCCCCTGGCTCTTTTCGCAAGAAAAGCGCCAGGGGTTGCATGTTTATGGGAAATAAACAGATAAAGGAGATTAGATTTGGTAAATTAGGCGGATCACAAAGCCTTTTCCTCTCTTCGAGAGGAGCAAGGCCATTTTTTTGATGTTTTGAGCCACGGCAATAAGGAGGCATTGCTCTCTGACTTTGGCAAGCCCCCTGTAGCGTGCATAACGAAGCCCATGAAGTTCTTTGGCGTCAGCGAAGCTGCGCTCAATGGTCTGACTCCGTCGTTTATACAGTTGTTTGCCCCTTTCACTTAAAC